>NZ_JBEXTX010000106.1:0-28332 GCF_040614175.1 Amycolatopsis sp. NPDC006131 | reverse complement strand
GCCACCGGGTCAAGGCACGCTTTCCCGCCTTGACGCGGTGTCTCGGCAACCGAACACTGAAAGATCGGGTTCGGGAGGGACTGCTTTAGATCCGGGCGTAGCGAAGCGAAGCCCGGTGCACTAACCACCCGCGTAGCGCTCTACGCATTGACCCCCCCATCGACAGTGATCACCGACCCGGTGATGAACGCCCCAGCCGCCCCAGCGACATGCGCAACAGTCGCGGCGAGATCCTCCGGCGAAGCGTGCCGCCCAACAGCGGACAGCGCGAGAGAGCTCGCCGCGCGCGGCCCGTCCGCCGGGTTCATGTCCGTGTCGGTCGGCCCCGGCTGAACCACCACCGACGTGATCCCGCGCGACCCCAGGTCCCGCGCGAACGCCCGGCTCAGCCCCACCACCGCGGCCTTCGACGCCGCGTAGGCGCTCATTCCCGGCCCAGGCACCCGCTCGCCGAGCGTGCTGCCCATCGTGATGACCCGGCCACCGGCCGGCAGGTGCCGCACCGCGGCCTGGGTCGCGACGAACACGGCCCGCACGTTGACGGCCAGCGTCCGGTCGAAGTCGGCGAGGCTCATCTCGTCGACCGTCCCGCGCGGGAAGATCCCGGCGTTGTTGACCAGCACGTCGAGCCCGCCCAGCGCTTCGGCCGCCTGGTCCACCGCCGCGGTCAGTGCCTCGGCGTCAGCGCTGTCGGCCTGCAGCGCCAGCCCCTTCCGGCCGAGGCCCTCGATCGAGGCCACCACCTCGGCCGCCCGCGAGGCGGACTTCTCGTAGGTGACCGCGACGTGCGCCCCGTCCGCCGCCAGCTTCCGGGCGATCGCCGCCCCGATGCCCCTGCTGCCCCCGGTGACGAGTGCGACCTTGCCGTCCAGCGAATCCATGAGTCCTCCATTTCTGTAGTGATCGGCACAGAAGTTAGAGCGACTTCTGTGCCGACCGCTATAGAATGCGAACCATGTCACCACGCGGGCGTCCGAGGACCTTCGACCGGGACGCGGCCCTGGACGAGGCGATGTACGTCTTCTGGGAGCGCGGCTACGAGGGCACGTCACTGTCCGACCTGACCGCGGCCATGAAGATCGGCTCACCGAGCCTGTATGCGGCCTTCGGCGGGAAGGAGGCGTTGTTCCGGGAGGCGATCGAGCGCTACGGGGAGCGGTTCGGGCGCCGGCCGCCGGAGGGGGAGACCGCGCGTGACGCCGTCGAGGCCTGGTTGCGGGAGAGCGCCCGCGGGTACGTCGAGGCGGGTCACCCGCGTGGGTGCATGGTCGTGCTGGCCGCGCTCAACTGCACGGAGCAGAACCGGCCGGTCCGCGAATTCCTCGCGGCCAAACGGCGGAACAACCTGATCGGCGTGGCCGCGCGGTTGCGACGCGCGGTAGCGGAAGGGGACCTGCCCGAAGACGCCGACGTCGAGGGAATCGTCCGGTTCTACGGCACGATTCTGCACGGGATGTCGATTCAGGCGCGAGATGGCGCCGAACTCGCGGACCTGGAAGCGGTCATCGACACGGCGATGACCTTGTGGCCGCGATTTCTGGGAAAAAAGACGGCACCCGGCTGACGGGCGTTCACCCGGGTGCCGTCCGCTTTTTCCGTTCCGGCTACTGGCCGGAAAGGGTCAGCTGCGGTTTCCCGGTGCGGATGATCGTCTCCCGCTCGGCTTCCGACAGCCCGCCCCAGATCCCGTACGGCTCGTGCACCGCGAGCGCGTGCTCCCGGCACAGTTGCAGGACCGGGCAGGACTGGCAGATCGCCTTCGCGCGGGCCTCGCGGCGCGCTCGCGCCGGCCCGCGCTCGCCGTCCGGGTGGAAGAACGCGCCGCTGTCCATCCCCCTGCACGACCCCCGCAGCTGCCAATCCCAGATATCGGCGTTCGGGCCCGGGAGCCTGCGCGTGTCTGCCATCGTGACCGCCCTCCGATTCGGTCGTGCCACCCCTGCTTAGCCGCCCGGCGATTACTCCGAATGGCGCAACGGCGGTAACGTTAGAAGCGCGCCAATAGTTGTTCAAGGGAATCCCGCTGATTCAGCCGTTAGGTTTCCCCCGGATGCGTGAGATCAGGGCCGTAAACAGGGGAAATAACGAAACCGATTCAGGTTGCCCCGTTCGAGTGGTACCGGGATATTGGGTCGGGTGAGCCGTCCCAGGGGTGCCGGTCAGGCCGAGCCGACGATGCCCGTGGCCGCCGTCGCCCGGCGGCTCGGGGTCGCGCCCTCGACACTGCGCACCTGGGACCGCCGTTACGGCCTCGGCCCGAGCAGGCACACCGGCGGCAAGCACCGCCGCTACTGCGCCGCCGACATCGGCCGCCTCGAACTGATGCAGCGCGCGCTGCTGCGCGGTGCCTCGACCGCGGAGGCCGCCCGCTACGCGCTCCAGCAGATGCCGAAGTCGTTCGGCGCCGCCCCGGAGATCGCCGCCCAGCCGCTGCCGTCGCCGGCCGAGCAGGTCAGCGCCGCGCAGAACGGCGCCGCCGCCCGCCGGTTGCGCGCCGCCGCGGTCGCGCTCGACGGCCGCGCGGTGCAGCAGACCCTCGACGACGCGATCCGCAGCGCCGGCGTCCTCGACGCGTGGGAGGGCGTGATCGCCCCGGTCCTCGACGCCTGCGGGGCCGGCTGGCCCGGGACCCCGGCCGGGGTCGAGGTGCAGGCCATGCTGAGCGAGTGCGTGCTGGCCGCCGTCGTGCGCGCGACCCCGGTGCTCGACCACCCGCGCAACCAGCGCCCGGTGCTGCTCAGCCGGGTCCCGGACGAGCAGGACGGCCTGCCGCTGCACGTGCTGGCCGCAGGCCTGGCCGCGCGGCGCATCGGCTCGCAGCTGTTCGGGCTGCCGCTGCCCGGCCCCGCGTTGTCCGCGGCCGTCCGGCGCAGCTCGCCCGCGGCCGTGGTGCTGTGGGCCGACCGCGCGGGCAACGCCGACCCGGAGCTGTTCCCCGAGGTGTCCCGCGGCGGGCTGCGCAGCCGCCTGTTCGCCGCCGGCCCGGGCTGGCGCGCCCCGGAGCTGCCGGATCGCGTCGAACGGCTGTCCGGACTGCGGACGGCGGCTGACCGCATCGAGTACGTCCTGGTAGGGAAGTAACGTGCACGAGATCGAACTCCGACGAGCGGCCTTCGGCGACCGGCCGGCGCCGCCGCCGGACGTGCTCGCCGCCGCGGGCCCGCCCAAGCGGCGCCTGCTCGGCGCGATCGTGCTCGGCGCCCAGGGCCGGTACGCGGCCGCCACCACCCTGCTCGACGGCCTCGCCCGCGACCGGGACCCGGTGGTCGCCGCGCTGGCGCTGGCCACCCTCGCCTCGCACCGCAGGCAGCTCGGCGGCCACGCCGTCGCCCGCGGGCTCGACGGCGCCGCGCTCCGCCGGGCCGCCACGGCCGCAGCGTCTCCCTCGGATCCGGACCCGGACGGCCTGGACGCCCGCGGCGCGCTCGCGGACGCGCTCCTCGGGCTGGCCGCCGACCACCTCGGCACCGGGCGGCTCACCGCCTCGCGGCGCCTCCTGGACCGGGCCGCGGGCGCGGTGGACAGCTGGCGCACCCGGACCCGGCTCGGCTGGGTCACCGCGGAACTCGCGCTCGCCTCGGGTGACGCGCCGGCCGCGGTCACGCCCGCCGAGGCCGCCCTCGACGAGGCGACGACTGCCGGGTCGATCCGGCACACCGTCAAGTCCCAGCTGGTGCTCGCCGCGGCGCTGGGCACCATCGGGCAGAAGCGAAGAGCCGGGGAGCTCGTCTCGGGCGCGCTCGCGGACGCGGACAAGTACGAACTGTCCTCGCTCAGCTGGCCCGCCGGGCTGATCGCGGCCGATCTGTGGCCCGCCGACGCGGACCGCCACCGATCGCGAACGGCCGCGGTGTTATACGCAGTGTTACTGAGCTCCGACCCCGGAGGGAGGCGGCTGGCGCATGGTTCACCGTGGGTACCGGTCTGACCCGGGTGCGGGGCTCCCGCCGGCCATACCGACATCCGGGCGAAGAAGTTCCAAAAAAAGCCACCGGATCGTGTCAAGGTACGGCCTCAAGCGTCCGATAGGGGATATGGAATGTCACCCGGCTGCAGGAAGGAACACCCGTGACGACGGTCTTGATCTGCGACGACCGACGCAGTGTCCGCGAAGGGCTCACCCGCGTGATGTCTGCTGTCCCCGGTGTCAGTCGCATCGACTGTGTAGCGCACGGTGACGAGTTGCTGGCCCGGTACTCGCGGCAGCCGGTCGACGTCGTGCTCGTCGGCACCCAGCGCGCGATGCCGGCCGGGGTGGAGGCGACTCGGCGGCTGGTGTCCGCCAACCCTCAGGCCAACGTGATCGTCTTCGGCGCGCCGGACGACGCCGGCAGCATCGCCGCCGCCATCGCCGGCGGGGCCCGCGGCTACCTGCGCTGGGACGCGTCCCGGCCGGAGCTGGTCGCCGCACTCGCGCACACGCTCGCCAGCACCTCGGTGCCGGCGCCGCGCCAGCCCGCCGACCCCGGCGTGCAGCTCACCGAGCGCGAGCTGCAGGTCCTGCGCGGCATGAGCCAGGGCAAGAGCAACGGCCAGATCGGCCGTGAGCTGTACCTCTCCGAGGACACCGTGAAGACCCACGCCCGCCGGCTGTTCCGGAAGCTCGGTGTGCGGGACCGTGCACAGGCCGTGGCGCACGGCTTCCGCCGGGGTCTGGTCTCCTGACGCGGACGCGCGGATTCCGCGAGAAATTTTCGTGTTTCCGCGCGCCGCTTCGCTCGATCGCCCCCCTGCGAACCACATCCGTGCGATACTGGGCGGCCTCGGTTCGGCGAGGCCGGCGCGGCTGTAGAGCCGACCACGCATACGCGACACCGGCGTCGCCAGGTACCGTAGGCCTCACCGGTGTGAGCGATGTGGGGATTGCCGCGCCGTTAATTTTGCACGCCTACACGTAACGCTGGGACTGTTGTCTGCGATGGCCAATGTGGGGGACGGGCTGGATGAGCCAGTCGCCGCCGCTGTCGAGGGGGATCCCCAGGCGGTGGAGCGGCTGCTGGCCGCTATCCGTCCCCTGGTGGTGCGGTATTGCCGTGCCCGGGTCGGACGACAGGAGCGGTCGTTCGCCTCGGCAGACGACGTTGCCCAGGAGGTGTGTCTAGCAGTGCTCACGGCGTTGCCTTCGTACCGTGACCAAGGGCGCCCGTTCCTGGCCTTTGTGTACGGCATCGCCCAGCACAAGGTGGCCGACGCGCATCGGGCCGCCGCGCGCAACCGGGCCGAGCCCGTCGCCGAGATCCCCGACGAGATCGAGGGTGACATCGGGCCGGAACAGCGCGCCTTGCAGGGGGAGTTGAACGAGCGCATGGCACAGCTGCTCCGGGTTCTGCCGGACAAGCAGCGGGAGATCGTCGTGCTGCGCGTGGTCGTGGGCCTGTCCGCCGAGGAGACCGCGGAAGCGGTCGGCTCGACGCCAGGCGCAGTCCGCGTCGCGCAGCACCGCGCGCTGGCCCGGCTCCGCAAGGCGCTGGCGTCCGAGGAGGTGGCCTGAGTGACCGATCGCGAAGACGTCAGACGTGAGCTCGACGAGCTCGAGTTCGAGTCGACCCTGAGTTCCTCGCGGGCGGAGTTCGAGGCGGACCTCACCGCGATCCGCGCGGACGACGGTCTGCTGGACTCGCTCGGCGGTTCCGACCCCGGCATCGCCGACGACCTGGGTGACCAGGAACTCAACGCCCTGCTGCTGTCCTGGCGACGGGACATCGACAGCGAGCCGCTCGCCGAGCTCATCGACACCGACACCGCCGTCACCACGATCAAGACGGCCGCGCTGGCCCGCCGCCACGGGCAGCGGGCGCGCCGACGCCGCCTGCTCGTGCCGGTCGCCACGGCCGCCGCCGTCCTCGCCATCGGGTTCACCGGCACCAGCATCGCCGCGCGGGACGCGCAGCCCGGCGACACGCTGTGGGGCCTGACCAAGGTGCTCTACGCCGACCACGCGCGGTCGGTCGAGGCCGCCTCCGCGGCCCGCATCGATCTGCAGCAGGCCAGCATCGCCCTCTCGCAGGGCCGCATCGCCGAGGCGCAGCAGGCGCTCGCCGAGGCTGCCGCGAAGCTGAGCCAGGTCACCGAGGAGGAGAACCTCAGCCAGCTGATGGCGGAGCACCAGCAGCTCGCCTCGATGCTGCCGGACTCGACCACCACCACGCCGAACTCGCCGACCTCGCTGCCGACCTCGGCCGCGCTGCCGCCGCCGAGCTCGACGAAGTCGCCGTCCTCGTCGACCACGACGAGCCCGCAGCAGACCACGACGCCGACCCCGTCGACGAGCAGCACGACGTCCCCGCCCCCGACGACCGAGAGCAGCACGACGCCGCCCGGCGACGGCACCTCGGGCAACACGGTGCGCTACGACACGCCGGACTCGGGAGCAGGCCAGGCGCCTGCCGGTGTGGACACCGGCACCAGCTCGAACTGATCCGTCTTGTGAGAAGGCCCGGCCGGGAGCGGCCGGGCCTTCTTTCGTTTCCGCGTCCTGTCCCGGACATGACGAAGGCCCGGCCTCCCGCGGCCGGGCCTTCTCGTGGGAACAGTCAGTAGGCGCTTTCGGTGGTCGTGATCCCGTCCGCGAAACCGCGGCAGTAGTCCCAGCTCACGTAGTCAGCCGGGTTGGGGTCGAAGGCCGGCTCGTGCGGGCGCATCCGCCCGTCCGCGAGCAACTGCTCGAGGCTCGCGCGCAGCAGGTGCCAGTCGTGGAAGTGCGGTTGATCGCACTCACCGCAATCGACCACGATCCCGCGGACTCCGCGGGGCTCCAGCAGCGCCTGGTAGACCGCGAGGTCCGACAGGTCCGCCAGCAACTCGGCGCGCGCCTGCGCGTCCATCGGTTCGGCCAGCTCGTCGTCCCCGATGCCGGCGAGCTCCCGGGCGGGGTCGTCCGGGTCGTCGGCGAACGGGTCGGGGGGCAACACTTCGTGCGGCACGCGTCGCACCGTACCTGCCCGACCGGGTTGCTTGTCCAGGGCCTTTCAGTCCCTCCAAACAGGGGCGAGTTTCCCCGGTCACGTCTGGCCCCAGTCCGGCGGTCGCCGGGACGGGGGCCAGATACCATCGACGGAAGGTTCACCCGCCACTGCCAGGAAGGTCAGCCACCCCCATGACGAGCGAGTTCGCCCCGGAAGACAAGTTCGCGATGCTCGGGTTGACCTTCGACGACGTGCTGCTGCTGCCGGCCGAGTCGGACGTCGTGCCCAGCAACGTCGACACGTCGACCCGGCTGTCCCGCAACATCACCCTGCGCATCCCGCTGGTCTCCGCGGCGATGGACACCGTCACCGAGGCCCGCATGGCGATCAGCATGGCTCGCCAGGGCGGCATGGGCGTCCTGCACCGCAACCTGCCGATCGAGGAGCAGGCCGCGGCGGTCGAGGTCGTCAAGCGGTCCGAGGCGGGCATGGTCACCGACCCGGTCACCTGCTCGCCCGACGACACGCTCGCCGAGGTCGACGCCCTGTGCGCCCGCTTCCGCATCTCCGGCCTCCCGGTCACGGACGCCTCCGGCACGCTGGTGGGCATCATCACCAACCGCGACATGCGGTTCGAGCTGGACCACAGCCGCCCGGTCAGCGAGGTGATGACCAAGGAGAACCTGATCACCGCGCAGGTCGGCGTCACCGCGGACGCGGCGCTCGGCCTGCTCCGTCGCCACAAGATCGAGAAGCTGCCGATCGTCGACGGCGCCGGCAAGTTGCGCGGGTTGATCACCGTCAAGGACTTCGTCAAGACCGAGCAGTACCCGCACGCCACCAAGGACCCGGACGGCCGCCTGGTCGTCGGTGCGGCGGTCGGCGTCGGCGCGGCGGGTCACCAGCGCGCGATGGCGCTCGCCGACGCGGGTGTGGACGTCCTGATGGTCGACACCGCGCACGGCCACTCGCGCGCGGTCATCGACATGGTCGCCACGCTGAAGAAGGAGCTGGGCGACACGGTCGACGTCGTCGGCGGGAACGTCGCCACCCGGGCCGGCGCGCAGGCGTTGGTCGACGCGGGCGCGGACGCGGTGAAGGTGGGCGTCGGCCCCGGGTCGATCTGCACCACCCGCATCGTCGCCGGCGTCGGCGTGCCGCAGATCTCCGCGATCTACGAGGCCGACAAGGCGTGCCGCCCGGCCGGGGTGCCGGTGATCGGCGACGGCGGCATCCAGTACTCGGGTGACATCGCCAAGGCCATCACGGCCGGCGCGTCCACCGTGATGCTGGGCAGCCTGCTGGCAGGCACCGCCGAGTCGCCGGGCGACCTGATCTTGGTCAACGGCAAGCAGTTCAAGACCTACCGCGGCATGGGGTCGCTGGGCGCGATGCAGTCGCGGGACGGGCGCAAGTCGTACTCGAAGGACCGCTACTCGCAGGACGACGTGCTGAGCGAGGACAAGCTGGTGCCGGAGGGCATCGAGGGCCGCATCGCGTTCCGCGGGCCGCTGGCCAACGTCGTGCACCAGCTCGTCGGCGGGCTGCGCTCGGGCATGGGCTACGCGGGCGCGGAGACGATCGAGCAGCTGCAGAAGGCGCAGCTGGTGCGGATCACCGCCGCGGGCCTCAAGGAGAGCCACCCGCACGACGTCACGATGACGGTCGAGGCGCCCAACTACACCTCTCGGTGACCCCCTGCGCGCGGGTCACACCGATGGCCTAGCGACAATGGGCCGTCAACTACTGGCGGCGAGAAGGGACCTGACGTGCGCGATCTGGTCGAGATCGGCATGGGACGCACCGCGCGGCGGGCGTACGACCTCGATGACGTGGAGATCGTCCCGTCCCGGCGGACCCGGTCGTCGGCGATCGTGTCCACCGCGTGGCAGATCGACGCCTACCGGTTCGACATCCCGCTGGTCACCCACCCGACGGACGCGGTGGTGTCGCCGGACACGGCCGTGGAGATCGGCAAGCTGGGCGGGCTGGGCGTGCTGAACGCCGAGGGCCTGTGGGCCCGGCACGCCAACGCCGAGCAGGCGCTGCTCCGCGTGGTGGACGCCGCGAAGGACGAGGACCGCACCGCGCTGGTCCGCACCCTGCAGGAGCTGCACTCCGCGCCGGTGCAGCCGGAGCTGCTGACCGAGGCGATCCGCCGGGTGCGCGAGTCCGGCGTCACGGTCGCGGCGCGGGTGAGCCCGCAGCGCGCGGCCGAGCTGACGCCGCACCTGATCGCGGCCGGGGTCGAGATCCTGGTCGTGCAGGGCACGATCATCTCCGCGGAGCACGTCGCCCACGACGACGCCGACCCGCTGGACCTCAAGGACTTCATCGGTGGCCTGGACGTGCCGGTGATCGCCGGTGGCGTGTCCGACTACCGCACCGCGATGCACCTGATGCGCACCGGCGCGGCGGGCGTGATCGTCGGCCACGGCTACACCCCGGGTGTGACGAGCACCGACCGCGTGCTGGGCATCGGCGTGCCGATGGCGACGGCGATCATCGACGCGGCGGCCGCCCGGCGCGACTACCTCGACGAGACCGGCGGCCGGTACGTGCACGTGCTGGCGGACGGCGGGATGACCAGCTCGGGTGACATCGCGAAGGCGATCGCCTGCGGCGCCGACGCCGTGGTGGTGGGCGCCCCGCTGGCCGCGGCGTCCGAGGCGCCCGGCCACGGCCTGTACTGGACCGCGGCGGCGGCGCACCCGAACCTGCCGCGCTCGCGGGTCGCCGCCGGGCCGGACATCGAGGTGGACCTGAAGACGCTGTTGTTCGGCCCGTCGTCCGACGCGGAGGGTTCGATCAACCTGTTCGGAGCCCTCCGCAGGGCGATGGCCAAGACGGGCTACTCGGACCTCAAGGAGTTCCAGCGGGTGGGCCTCTCGGTCCGCGGCTGACGCTCGCGGGTCGGCGCCCGCCTGCCGCGGCCCCGCTGCGGCTGAGAAGGCTCGGCGGGCGGCGGGGCTGCATGCGGGGTGGAGCCGGGTGGGGCTCTTGGTGCGTGGCTGACGCTCGCTGGTCCGGCGCCCGCCTGCCGCGGCCCCGCTGCGGCTGAGAAGGCTCGGCGGGCGGCGGGGCTGCATGCGGGGTGGAGCCGGGTGGGGCTCTTGGTGCATGGCTGACGCTCGCTGGTCCGGCGCTCGCCTGCCGCGGTCCCGCCACGCCGGGCCGCGGCACTACATGCGGGGTGGAGCCGGGTGGGTCTCTCGGTGCGTGGCTGACGCTGCTGGCTCGGCGCCCGCCTGCCGCGGCCCCGCTACCGCTGAAAAGGCGCGGCGGGCCGCGGGGCTGCATGCGGGATGGAACGGGTTCGCCTCGGCGCGGGCCTGGCACCACGCGTCGCGGGCGTTTCGCGCCGGAGCTCGGTGCGGCTGCTGGCGGCTCGGCTCCCGCATGCCGCGGCCCGGTGCGGCAGAGGAGACACCGCGGGCCTCGGCACTGCATGCGGGGTGGAGCGGGTTCTCCGCGGTGCGCCTGAGGCTGTGCGTCGCGGTGTTTGCCGGTCCGGCCGCTGGTTCGGCCCGCGCGTGCCGCGGCCCGCTGCCGCTGGGAAGGCTCGGCGAACCGGGCGCGGGTCAGGGTCGCGTCAGCGTAGGGCGTGGGGTGCGGGTGGGTTTCGGCAGCGGCGGCCGGCGCGATGGTGAACGCGAGGGCGGCGGCGGCCAGTCCGGTGAGCAGGCGTGCACGCATGATCGGTTCCTCCCAGTCTGTCTGTTTTCGACGTGTCTCGAATAGTCCTCCGGAGCAGTAGAGTCTTCGTTAAGTGTCGAAGAGAGCTGAGAGCACCTTCAGGAGGACGAGACCGTGCCACTCGGCCGCTGGTCCGGCATCGCGCACCCGGAGCTCGACGAGATCACCGTCGACGACGTGCTGCACGCGCTCGCCGACCCCACCCGGCGGGCGATCATCCGCCTGCTCCAGGCCGAGGGCGACCGCCCCTGCGGCACCTTCGGCCTGCCGGTCGCGGCTTCGACGCTCAGCCACCACTTCCGGGCCCTGCGCAAGGGCGGCCTGATCCGCCAGTACGACGAGGGCAGGCAGCGCATGAACACGCTGCGCACCGCCGAGCTGGAGCAGAAGTTCCCCGGCCTCGTGGACGCGGTGCTCGCCAACGCCGAGTGAGTCAGCCCCGCAACTCCGCGCACGGCGCCACCACCGCGAACAGCAGCGGCTCGCCGGGCGGCGGCACCGGCGCGACGACGATCGTGACCTCGTCGGGGCCGGGGACGATCGGCACGGCGTAGCGGCCGTCCTCCTCGGCCACCAGCGGCACCGGCTGCGGGGGACGGACGGGCGCCGCGCACGCGGCCCGCGCCTCGGCCACCGAAGCACGCCACGACGGACCGCCCGTGCGCACGCTCGAAGCCGCCCAGTCGCTCAGCACCTGCACGCCGAGGAACACCGCGACCGCCCCGCCGACCACCGTTCGCGGCCGCAGCCGGTCCAGCAGCGCCGCCACCGCGACCCACAACAACAGCAGCGGCACGATCGTGTAGCGCGACCCGTTCAGCGAGAACTCCGCGCGCTCCAGGAACCCGCCCGTGCCGCGCAACCCGACCGGCACCACCAGGTACGCCACCGAGCACACCAGACCGACCGCCGCGACCTGCCGCGCCACCCGATCGGCGCGCCACAGCAGCACACCCGCCACCACCGCCGCCACCGCACCGACGACAGCGACCAGCACCAGCCCGGCCCACTGGTACACCGGGCCCAGCAACCGGTCCCCGGTCAGCGCGCTCAGCAGCACCCGCAGCCCGTAGATCGACGGCAGCTCGCCCAGCACCGTCTCGCTCGCCCGGTACCCGGCCGCGCGGGTCAGGTGCACCCAGCCCTGCACGGCCAGCGCCACCAGCATCACCGCGGGTGCGACGCACGCGAGCAGCCGCCGCGGCGACCGCACGATCCCGACGATCGCGGCCGGCAGCACGAGCGCGGTCAGCGGATCGGACAGTGCCGCGAGCGCCACCACCGCGGCCGAACCCACCTGCCCGGCCACCGACCGCGGTGGCGCGAGCAGCACCCAGAACGCCGCGTAGGCCAGGTACCAGTGCAGGTCGTTGACCGCCGCGTTCACCTCGAACCCGGCCTGCGGCAGCAGCGGCACGATCGCCGTCACCAGCACCCGTGCCCACGCCGACCGCAGAATCCGTCCACTGTGGAACCACACCAGCAGCGAGATCGACGCGACCACCAGCGCCGCTCCCGTGGCCAGCACGGCCGCCGCCCACGCCAGCGGCAGCGCCGCGACCGGCTCCACCACCAGCTTCGCGACCACCTGCAGGTACCCGGCGTGCGGCGTGACCAGGTTGTGCCACAAGGAATGCCGCATCGCCTGGTTCAGGAAGACGCCGCCGTCCTCCGCCCACACCACGTCGTAGGCACGCAGCCCGGGCCCCCGCATGAGCTGCAGCCAGGTCGCCGCCAGCACCCAGGCCACGCTCGCCGCGACCGTCGCGGTGCGGGTCCGGTTCACTGGCGTCGCAGGACGCGGTCGGCCAGCGTCGCGGGACGCTCGTCGAGCTGCGCCCGCAGCCGTTCGTTCTGCCTGCGCAGCTCGTCGGCCTCGGCACGCAGGTCCGCGGCCTCTGTCGCGAGCCGGTCGAGCTCACGCCGCTGGCCGGCGATCGTCTCCGCCATCGCGTCCGCGTTCTCCGCGTGCGCCACCGCGTCGAACTGCAGCTGCAGCAACCGGGTGTAGAGGGCGATGCGGTTGTTCTCCAAGGTGTAGAGGAGCCGCGAGTCGCGGTACGGCCGCAGCGCGTCGAGCAGCGCCTCGTCCCGGGTCACCACGCCGACGCCGAAGATCGCCGGGATGATCGCGAGCTGCCAGCCCTCGGTCAGCGCGTCCTCGACCGCGGTGAGCACGCCGTTGCGCTCACCGCCCGCCTCCTGCGCGCACGTGAACGCCCCGAGGCCGACGAAACCGGCTCGGGTCAGCTCGTCGTGCCACACGGTCGGACCCTCCGAACTGGACGGATGCCGGTCCTCGGGGCGCAGCCGGGACGGCAGGTAGTACTGGTCTCGCCGCGAGCACGGCCACAGCACGTCGTGCAGCACCGTGACCGCGTCCGGCGCGTTCGCCAGCACCCAGGCCAGCTCGGCGCGCACGGTCGCGTAGTTGTGGTCGCCGTCCAGGACGTAGAGGTCCGCGACAGGGAGGTCGGGCAGCACGTCCGGCGAGCGCTCCTCGACCAGGTGCAGCGCCGGGTTCCCGGCGATCGCCGCGCGCAGCGACTCGGTCGGGGCCGGGTCGACGCAGTACACCGCGCGGGCGCCGAGTTCGGTGTAGATGCCGCTGACCTGCCCGGACTCGACGCCGACCTCGACCACCGTGGAGATCGGGCGGTGCGCGTAGACGACCTCGAAGACCTCCCGGAAGCAGGACAGCGAGTGCAGCAGCAGGGGCGTCTGGCGGGCCGCGCGTGCCTGGGCGTGCGGGTCGGTGCGGGTGCCGTAGTCGTTCACTTGCCGCTCCGCAGCTGCCGTACGGCGATGCGCGCCGCCGACGTGGCCAGGCCGACCGGTCCGTGCGTGCGGATCTCCTCGCGCACCCGGCTGCGCATCCGGGTCAGCCGGGGCGCTGACGGCGGGTGGGCGCCGAGCCCGGTCCGGGACTTCGGCAGCACCGCGAACGCGATCGTCACCTGCCCGGACGTCACCGGCGCACCGAAGCGGGCGGCGACCGGGAACCACACCGCGCCCTCGTCGGCCTCGAACTCGAACAGGGTGCCGCCCAGCCACCGGCACGCGGCGTGGATCAGCCCGGCGAAGTCGGCGGGGTGTTCCCAGCGCTCGACCCGCGGCACGCTCTGACCGGGCACGATCGCCTTGACCTCGACCCAGTCGATCCGCACCAGCGCGGGCCGCCCCGGCACCGCGAGAGCCACGTCGGTGACGTCGGCGGAGCGGAAGTCCAGGCGTGCGAACGAAAGCCCGTTGTGGTTGATCCGCACCCGGCGGCGCGGGCCGTCGTGCCATTCGCCGTCGCCGGTGCGGAAGCTCAGCCGGGTCTCGGCCGGATCGTCGGACGGCTCGAACAGGTCCGCGTCCACCTGTCTTTCCGCCAGCGCGCGGGCGCCCGCGGCCAGCCGGGTGTCCGATGCCGCGACCAGGGCCGGCCAGAACGCGTCGCGCATCTCCAGATCGGCCAGGTCGGCGGGAGAGAGGTAGGGGATCGCGGGCAGCAGGTCCTCCGGCACGACCCGGGTGATCAGCGCGGACCCGAAGTTGTCCTCGTGCGCCCAGTTGCCGAACACCGCGGCTTCGGCGGCCGTCGGCGCCTTCAGCGCGGACACCAGGATGTTCGCCAGCCGGTGCCGCGCGGTGCCGGTCAGGTCCGGCCAGCCGCCGTCGGCGTAGCGGTACCACTGGGCCTGGAACTCGCGGATGCCGTCCTGGACCGCGCGCCGCTGCGCCAGCTGGGCCTCGCCGTCGGAGGCCGGGCCGAGCACGGGGGAGCCGTCGTCGGCGAAGTCCAGCAGCGAGCCGCAGAAGTCGTTGACCGACTGCTCCAGCACCTCGGGGCTGCGGCTGATGGTCCGGGCGATCTCGGGCGGCTGCCCGCCCTGGCTGAGGTAGCTCTCGATGCGCAGCCCGGCCCGGTACACGCGCACCGACCGGTCGTCGGTGGCGAGGTAGAAGCCGGCCGGGCGGACGCCGGCGCCGGCCACGTCGAGCAGCCTGCCCAGGTAGTACTGGATGGTCCCGCCCCAGCCCAGGTCGACCAGCGCGGGCTCGGGCACGTCGAGCATCCCGGCCCGGCGCAGCTCGCCCAGCACGCGCTCGCGGATGCGGGTGACCGTGACGGCCAGCCGGTTGCGCAGGTGGGCGGTCTCGGTGAGCACGTCGGTGACCAGGTCGATCTCCCGGTCGTTGTCCAGGACGGTGTCCAGCGCCTCGGCCAGCGGCGGCACGTCACCGGGGCGCAGGTACAGGGCCTGCATCAGCTGGCGGACGGTGAGGCCGTGGCGCTGCTGGATGAACTGGCGCAGCGAGTCCGGGTCGGCCGGGTCGAGCGCGGCCAGCGAGGTGACGTGCCGGGACAGCCAGACCGGCCGCGCCTCGACGTTCCAGCCGCGGGCCTGCGCGGCGTTGTTGATCAGCGCGGAGAGCAGGGTGCCCTCGCGCATCGGGCACCACAGCACCGGGATCCCGGACTGGTGGGCGCGCAACGCGACCCACTCGGCGAATCCGGTCAGCACGGGGCCGAGCACCGACGCGCCGTACCGCCAGGCCGTGCGGACCGGGGTCTGGGCCGCCTGGTCCACCCGCTGGAGCGTCTTCGCGCGCAGGCTGGTGATGCCGTAGTCGCCCTGGTCGGTGTCGAGGTGCTCGCCGAGCGGGTCCTCCAGGCCGAGCGGCTCGCGCTCCCGCTCCAGCACCGCGAGGAACTCCTCGTCGAGCCGCTCGTAGTAGACGGTCCGGACGCCCAGCTCCTGCGGCACCTCGATGTCGGCGACCGCGTTGTCCCCGATGTGCACGACCTGCTCGGGGTGCACGCCGAGGTTGTCCAGGACGATCTCCCACAGCCCGGACGCCTTGTCGAGCCCGTGCTGGTGCGAGCGGAAGACCCGGGCCTCGCGCAGCGCGCCCAGCCCCGGCCGGTCGAGCAGCTCGGCGAGGTGTTCCTCGGTGAAGTAGGTGTCCGACACCAGCACCGTCGGCACGTGGTGCTTCGCGGCCAGTTCGACCAGTTCGGCGATGTCCAGGTCGGGCACCGTGAAGTCGCGCTCGCAGGTCACCTCGGCGCGGACCAGCTCGGGCAGCTCGGCGCCGAAGATCCGCAGCGGCATGTGCTGCCAGATGTCGAACAGCGACACCTCGGTGCCCAGCGCCTCCTCGCTCCGGCGCGCCCGCTGTTCGGCGACGATCCGCATGCGCCGGAACGCGGCGGGCGTGACCCAGTCCGGGCACCGGCCGTCCCGCACGAGCCGCGCCCCCAGCACGGCGAACACGTCGGTGGGCCTGGGCGTGCGCCGCCACAGGATGGTGTCGAAGACATCCAGCGACAGCACCGCGCAGGAGCCGTCGGTGATCAGCCGGCGGACCCGGGCGAGCGAAGGCGGCAACGACAAGTCATCTCCCCAGATGTGTGATGTGATTTACAACGATAATCACTCCGATGGGGGAAATACGTTACGCGCGGCGAAGAGGTTGCCCGAACTGATCGGTAACCTACTACTGGTCAGAACCCTGTGGTGGTGGTTACGCTTTACCTGTGACCACGCGTAACAGCAATGCGGCTGACTATGACGTCATCGTGGTCGGATCGGGGTTCGGCGGCAGCGTCGCCGCGCTCCGGCTGACCGAAAAGGGCTACCGGGTGGCCGTCGTCGAGGCGGGCCGCCGGTTCGCCGACGACGAGTTCGCCAAGACGTCCTGGGACCTCAAGCGCTACCTGTGGGCGCCCGCGCTCGGCTGCTTCGGCATCCAGCGCATCCACCTGCTCCGCGACGTGATGATCCTGGCCGGCGCGGGTGTCGGCGGCGGGTCGCTGGTGTACGCCAACACGCTGTACCGGCCGCTCAAGCCGTTCTACCAGGACAAGCAGTGGGCGCACATCACCGACTGGGAGTCCGAGCTCGCGCCCTACTACGACCAGGCGAGCCGGATGCTCGGGGTGGTCACGAACCCGAGCGTCACGCCGTCGGACGAGGTCATCCAGAAGGTCGCCGCCGACATGGGCGTCGCCGACAGCTACCACCCGACGCCCGTCGGGGTGTTCTTCGACAAGCCGGGCGAGCGCGTGCCGGACCCGTACTTCGGCGGGGCCGGGCCGGAGCGGACGGGCTGCACCGAATGCGGCTCGTGCATGACCGGCTGCCGCGTCGGCGCGAAGAACACGCTGGTCAAGAACTACCTCTACCTCGCCGAACAGGGCGGCGCGCAGGTCATCCCGCTCACCACGGTCACCGCCGTCCGCCCGCGCGGGGACGGCTCGTTCGAGGTCGACGTCCGCAAGACCGGCACCAGGTCGAAGCGGTTCCGCTCCACGCTCACCGCGGGCCAGGTCGTGCTCGCCGCGGGCACCTGGGGCACGCAACGGCTGCTGCACGAGATGCGCGACCAGGGCACGCTGCCCCGCCTGTCGCCGCGGCTGGGCGAGCTGACCCGCACCAACTCCGAGGCCATCATCGGCGCGGGCCGCCCCACCGTGGACCCGGAGCGGGACTTCAGCCGCGGCGTGGCGATCACGTCGTCGTTCCACCCCGACGAGTCGACGCACATCGAGCCGGTGCGCTACGGCAAGGGCAGCAACGCGATGAGCCTGCTGCAGACGATCGCGACCGACGGGTCGGTGCCGACGCCGCGCTGGCTGCAGGCGGTGCGGTTCCTGGTCAAGCACCCGGTGCAGAGCGCGAAGCTGCTCAACGGCTACCGGTGGAGCGAGCGGACCGTGATCCTGCTGGTGATGCAGAGCCTGGACAACTCGATCACCACCTACACCAGGCGGGGCCTGTTCGGGCGGCGCAAGTACACGTCCAAGCAGGGGCACGGCGAGCCGAACCCGACGTTCATCCCGGCCGGGCACCAGGCCAACGAGCTGACCGCGAAGCACATCGACGGCACCGCGGGCGGCACCTGGGGAGAGGTGTTCGACATCCCGCTCACCGCGCACTTCATCGGCGGCGCGCCGATCGGCACCAGCGCCGAGGACGGCGTGATCGACCCGTACCACCGCGTGTTCGGCTACCCCGGACTGTCCATCGTGGACGGCACGGCGATCACGGCGAACCTGGGCGTGAACCCGTCGCTGACCATCACCGCCCAGGCCGAGCGGGCGTTCTCGTTCTGGCCCAACAAGGGCGAGGCCGACAAGCGGCCGGAGCAGTCGAAGGGCTACCGGCGGATCAAGCCGGTCCCGCCGAAGAACCCGGCGGTCCCGGCCGACGCGCCGGCCGCCCTCCGACTGCCGCTGGTGTCTACAGGTCGATCCCGGCGAACACGGTGACCCGCTCCTCGGTGAGGTCGTGCATGGCGGCGAGCACGCCTTCGCGGCCCACCCCGGAGCCCTTCACACCGCCGTAGGGCATTTGGTCCGCGCGGTAGGACGGCACGTCGCCGATGATCACGCCGCCGACCTCGAGCTCGGCGGAGGCGCGGAACGCGAGGCGGACGTCGCGGGTGAAGACGCCGGCCTGCAGCCCGTAGGCGGAGGCGTTGACCGCGGCGAAGGCCTCGTCGGCGTTCTCGACCACGGACACGGCGAGGACCGGGCCGAAGATCTCCTCGGACCACGCCTTCGTCTCGGCGGGCACGCTGGTGAGCAGCGTCGGTTCGACGGTCGCGCCCTGGCGCGAGCCGCCTGCCAGCAGCTTCGCGCCCGCGGCGACGGCCTCGTCGACCCAGGCGACGATCCGCTCCGCGGCCGCCTCGTCGACGACCGGGCCGACGTCCACGCTTGAGTCGTACGGGTCGCCGGTCCGCTGCGCGGCGATCGCTTCGGCGAGCGCGGGGATGAACTCGTCGGCAACCGAGCGCTCGACGATGACGCGCTGCACCGCGATGCACGACTGGCCGGCCTGGTAGTTGCCGAAGGTCGCGATGCGCTGCGCGGCGCCGGTCAGGTCCGTCCAGTCGCCGAGCACGACCGCGGCCGCGTTGCCGCCCAGCTCCAGGACGACGTGCTTGCGTGGCGCGGCGTCGGCCAGCGACCAGCCGACCGGGCCGGAGCCGGTGAACGACACGACCGGCAGGCGCGGGTCGGCGACCAGTTTCGCGGTGTCCTCGTTGCCGAGCGGGAGGACCGAGAACGCGCCTTCCGGGAGGTCGGTCTCGGCCAGGATCTCGCCGAGGACCAGCGCGGACAGCGGGGTGCGCGGGGCGGGCTTGACGATGATCGGCGCGCCGACGGCCAGCGCGGGGGCGACCTTGTGGGCGACGAGGTTGAGCGGGAAGTTGAACGGCGCGATGCCGAGGACCGGGCCGCGGGGCACGCGGCGGACCATGGCGAGGCGGTTCTCGCCCGCGGCGTCGGTGTCCAGGCGCTGGAGGTCGCCGGAGAAGCGGCGGGCCTCCTCGGCGGCGATGCGGAAGACCGAGACCGCGCGGCGCACTTCGGCTTCCGCCCACTTCAGGGGTTTGCCGTTCTCGGCGGTGATGAGTTCGGCGAGCTCCTCGGCGCGCGCGGCGAGTTGCCTGGAGGTGTGATCGAGGGCGGCGGCCCGGACGTGGGCCGGTGTCCGGCGAAGCGCAGGCGCGACGGCGACCGCGGCGGCCACCGCACGCTCGACCTGATCCGGCCCCGGCACGGCGACGGTCGCCACGTCGCTGCCGTCGAAGGGGTGGTGCACGTCCAGGGTGGCCGTCCCCTGCTCCGCCCGGCCGGCGATCCAAGCCGGCCGCGGTTCCGGCGTGATGGTGTCCATGCCGACAAACTTAGAGCGCCGCACGAAAGGTGGTTTCACGTTCCACGCGCGCCGCGAGCATCGCCCCGATCGGGTGATCTCAGCAGGACGGGTTCTCCAGGCTGGGCCGGACGACCCAGTTGATCTCCCAGAGCCAGAAGCCCCAGGTGAGCACGGCCGCCCCGGCGAGGGCGGCCACCAGGGCGAGGCTTCGGGACGTCCATCGCCGGGTGACCCACACGAGGATCGAGCAGGCCGCGGCGGAGTAGCCAGCGAACAGGATCAGCTTCGGAACCATGATGATCAGGAGGCCCATCCCCGCTGAGGGTTCGAGGTGGTCGGCGCCGCAGGCGGTGAGGTACCAGCCCACGGCCTGTTCGCTCGCCAGGAGCCAGGCGATCCCGAGGGCGATGTGCAGCGTCCCCCAGGCCAGCCCACCCAGGCACCCGCGCAGGACGGACCGGAGGTCACTCTCGGCGGGGTCAGCCACGCCCCAAGATCGTGTGCGGCGAGCGGTGCGTTACGGAATACCCGGCGCACCACCCCTGTTGTACGAGCTGGTCGGTGCGGTCCGTGTCCCCCGGGCCTCACCTGTATCGCCGTCAGGGAACACCGGTGCGAGCCGGAGCCCTGTTCGGACCTTTCGCCGAGAGGCGACCGCCGTGCCGGCCACCCAGCTTTCCCCGCGGTTCGCAGGGGGAGCGGGGCGGGAATTCCGCAGTGCCCGCCCGTGTTGTAGCGAGTGGTCGGTGCGGTCCGTGTCCCCCGGGCCTCACCTATATCGCCGTCAGGGAACACCGGTGCGAGCCGGAGCCCTGTTCGGACCTTTCGCCGAGAGGCGACCGCCGTGCCGGCCACCCACACGTCAGACAGGCCCCGGGCCACGCGTCCGGGGCCTTCGTCGTTACCACGTCCCCGGGCGCACGTGACCCAGCCCACCTGGGACGATGGAAGACACACGTCGTCCTGATGGAGGTCCGGTGTCCAATCCGAGCGGTCCGGTGCTCGTCGTCGACTTCGGCGCGCAGTACGCGCAGCTGATCGCCCGCCGTGTCCGCGAGGCGCAGGTCTACTCCGAGGTGGTGCCGCACACCGCCACGCGCGACGAGATCCTCGCGAAGAACCCCTCGGCGATCGTCCTGTCCGGCGGCCCCGCCAGCGCCTACTCGCCGGACGCGCCGGGCATGGACCCCGAGCTCGCCAAGTCCGGCGTCCCGATCTTCGGCATCTGCTACGGCTTCCAGGTCCTCGCCCAGGCGCTCGGCGGCACCGTCGAGGCCACCGGCAACCGCGAGTACGGCCGCACCGAGGTGCACATCCCGGCCGACGGCGGCATCCTGCACCGCGAGCTGCCCGAACGGCACCAGGTGTGGATGAGCCACGGCGACAGCGTCACCAAGCCGCCGGCCGGCGCGAAGGTCACCGCGACCTCCGAGGGCGCCCCCGTCGCCGCCTACGAGAACGTCGACGACCGAATCGCCGGCGTCCAGTACCACCCCGAGGTGCTGCACTCGCCGCACGGCCAGGAGGTCCTGCGCCGCTTCCTGCACGAGATCGCGGGCATCAAGCCGCAGTGGACCACGGCCTCGATCGTCGAGGAGCAGGTCGCCCGCATCCGCGAGCAGATCGGCGACGAGGGCCGCGCGATCTGCGCCCTGTCCGGCGGGGTCGACTCCGCTGTCGCGGGCGCCTTGGTGCAGCGCGCGATCGGTGACCGCCTCACCTGCGTCTTCGTCGACCACGGCTTGCTTCGCCAGGGCGAGCGCACCCAGGTCGAGCGCGACTTCGTCGCCGCCACCGGGGTGAACCTGGTGACCGTCGACGCCCGCGAGCGCTTCCTCGACGCCCTCGCCGGCGTCACCGACCCGGAGCAGAAGCGCAAGATCATCGGCCGCGAGTTCATCCGCGTGTTCGAGCAGGCCGAGCGCGACCTCAAGGCGCAGGGCGACTACCGCTTCCTCGTCCAGGGCACCCTGTACCCGGACGTCGTCGAGTCCGGCGGCGGCACCGGCGCGGCCAACATCAAGAGCCACCACAACGTCGGCGGCCTGCCGGACGACCTGCAGTTCGAGCTGGTCGAGCCGCTGCGGCTGCTGTTCAAGGACGAGGTCCGCCGCGTCGGGCTGGAACTCGGCCTGCCGGAGACGATCGTGCACCGGCAGCCGTTCCCCGGCCCCGGCCTCGGCATCCGGATCATCGGCGAGGTCACCGCGGACCGGCTGGAGACGCTGCGCGCCGCCGACGCGATCGCCCGCGAGGAGCTGACCGCGGCCGGCCTGGACCGCGACATCTGGCAGTGCCCGGTGGTGCTGCTCGCGGACGTCCGCAGCGTCGGCGTCCAGGGCGACGGCCGCACCTACGGCCACCCCGTGGTGCTGCGCCCGGTGTCCAGCGAGGACGCCATGACGGCCGACTGGACCCGCCTGCCCTACGACGTGCTGGAGCGCATCTCCACCCGCATCACCAACGAGGTCGCCGAGGTCAACCGGGTCGTGCTGGACGTGACCAGCAAGCCGCCGGGCACCATCGAGTGGGAGTGATCCGGGACTGACCTGGGGGCGGCGTGTCGCTGGCCGGCATCGCGTTGATCGTCGTGGCGGTGTTCCTGTTCCGCCGCGCGCGCAAGGCGGGCGCGCAGATCCGGGCCATGACCGCTACGCCCACCCTCGCGGTCGCGCAACTGGAGCAGATGCGGCGGATGGTCCCGCGGCCGCGACCCGAGGGCGGGTTCCGCAAGATCACCGAGGTGATCGGCGCCGCCCAGCCGGGTGCCGGCGGACTGCTGACGTCGGAGCTCAGCAAGACCCCCTGCGTCTGGTACAGCTACCGCGTCCGGCGGCGCTATTGGTTCCGCAGCGGCAAGTGGCACCACCGCAAGCGCTGGGAAACGGTTGCCGAAGGGCAGGCGCCGTCGAGCTTCGTGCTCGTCGATCCGCAGCGCCGCCCGATCGAGCTGGTCGCGGACGGCGCCCGGCCGGAGGCCGTGGAAAAGCCGGTCGATTCCTACCAGACCGATTTCCGGGCCGAGACGGTCGAGTTCCTCGGCCTCCAGTGGCCGCGGGGCCGGGGCACCCTCGGCTTCCACTACGAGGAGTGGATCATCCGGCCCGGCACCTGGCTCTACGTCCTCGGTGAAGCGCGCGACGTGACGGGCTCGCTGGTCATCAGGAAGCCGGAGGACGGCAGCGATTTCATCATCGCCGCGAAACCGGAGGGCGAGCTGCGTGCGGGCCGGGGCCGTCGCCACCGCCTGCTCGGAGCCGCCGCCTGCGCGCTGGTCCTGGCCGGCCTCGCCCTGATCGTGACCGAATTCTGGATCATGGCTTGAAAAAAGGGAGCCGCGGAAACATCCGCGGCTCCCTTTTGGCCTGGCAACTCCCGGCGTCAGTCCCGCCGGCCTCCCCGCATCGACGCGCCCAGCATCAGCACCCCGACGAGCACCGCGCCGCCTGCGAGCACCCACTTCAGGTCGAAGGAGGGCAGCCACGAGGCGCCGTCGGACAGGACGTAGGCCGACACCAGCAGCGTCGCGATGCCGAGGATCAGCGTGACGACGTCCACCCCGCGCCGCCGCTCCGGCGGCGCCGGCGTCTCCGTGTCGTGGGCGTAGGGGTTCTCAGCCACGGCGCACCTCCAAGCTCCCGACGCCCTGGTCGGCCTTCAGCGTCAGCTGCAGCCCGCCCGGACCGTCGATCCCGTAGTCCACCCCGGTGATCGGGGCGATCCCGACCCCGTTGGTCTCGCGGCCGAAGCAGCTCACGTCACCGGCCTGCGACTCGCAGGAGTACGTGACGTCCGCCGTCGCCGGCACGCGGATCGTCGTGTCGCCCGCGCCGAGGTGCACCTCGGTCGTCACCGGCACGTCCGCGGGCAGCCTGGTCAGGTCCAGGTCCATCGTCCCGGCCGTGCGCTGGTAGCTCGGCAGCACCTCGGCCGCGCTCGTCGGCGTGGCCCGCAGGTCGCCCAGCCCGCCGGAGTAGTCGGCGACGGGGACCGTGGTGAGCGCGACGCCCGCGATCGACAGCGGCACCGCCAGCACGGCCAGCTTGCGGCCGCCACCGGCGAACGCGCCGGCCACCATCCCGACGCCCAGCACCCCGAGCACCAGCCCGATGACGTGCTGCGGCGAGAACCACGCCTCACCGGACGAACCGATGGCCGCGCCGATCCCGGCGACCAGCAGCGCGATGCCGAAGGTCGCGACACCGATCTTGCTCGTCCGCCGCGGCGCGCGCGGCGGTGGCGGCGGGGCTGGGGCCGGAGGCGGAACCGGGTCCGGCAGGTCCCATGCCATCGGGTCCGCGCCAAGCGGGTCCCACCCGGACTCGGCCCGCTCGGTGGTGCCCGGCGCGCTCATCGAGAACGCGGCGGGTCCGACCTCGGTGGCCACGCGGGTCACCGGCACCGGCCGGTTGACGTGCCCGCGGCCGCGGTGCAGCAGGTACAGCGCGGTGACCATCATCGCCGCGCCGATGATGCCGCCCCCGTCGAACCAGCCGCCGGCGAACGCCCAGCTGGACAGCGGGAAGAACAGGATGGCCAGCACGATCGTCATGTGCTTGGACATCGAGCTGCGGCCCTGGCCGAACAGCGACTCGATGGGCGACACCTCGTCGCCCTCGGCCGGGAACAGCAGCCAGCACAGCAGGTACAGCGAAGCGCCGACGCCGCCGAACACGGTCGCCGTCACGAACGCCACCCGCACGATCACCGGGTCGATGCCGTACCGGTTGCCGATGGCCGCCGCGACGCCGCCGATCTTGCCGCCCTTGGCGGGACGGCGCGGCCGGCTGGCCCAGAAGTCCTTCACGGTCTCCTCGAAACCGCCCAGGCCTTGCGGTTTCGGAGCCTCTGCCGTGTCGTTCATGGTGCCCAGCATGCGGCAGCGGCCCCGCGCGCACATCGGGGAACGACCCTGAGTTTGCGACGGCCGCGATCCCCGGGGTTTTCCCCGATGAATCGTGGTTGCGGCCGTGTGACCATGGCAGAACCATGGATCACGTGCAGGAGAAGCCGCGCACCGAGACCGGCATGCCGCTCCCGCGCCCACCGGGCGAGGGAGCGGTCGTGCCTGCCGCCGGGAGCGCGCTGGCGGAGGTCGACGAGCGGCCCAAGATGTATCGGCGCCGGTCGAGCCGGGTCGTGGCGGGTGTCGCCTCGGGCCTGGCCGACCACCTCGGCATCAAGGTGCTGTGGGTGCGCGCCACGTTCGCCATCCTGGCCGCGTTCGGCGGGGCCGGGCTGGTGGCCTACGGGCTGCTGTGGGTGTTCGTGCCGCAGCGGCGCCGCGAGGAGACCGAGACGCCGGCCACGCCGCGGGAGAAGCAGCAGGCCATCGGTCTGCTCATCCTGGGCGTCGGGCTGCTGGTCGCGGGCGGGGCGATCACCGGCGCGATCAACGGGTGGGTCGCGGTACCGCTGGCGCTGGCCCTGGTCGGCGCCGCGGTCGTGTGGCGGGAGGCCGACGAGTCGCAGCGCCGCCGCTGGCGGGACGGCGCGCGGTCCGGCGTCGCGGGCATGGTGCTCGGCGGCGGCGGGTGGTCGGCCGCGATCCGGATCCTCGCCGGTGTCGCGCTGGTGATCACCGGCATCGGGGTCGTCGTGCTGCGCAGCGGGTCGCTCGACCAGGTGCAGTTCGCGCTGCTCGCGGTGCTCGCGACGCTGGTCGGGGTGGCGGTGCTGACCGTGCCGTTCTGGCTGCGGATGGGCCGCGACCTGGGGGAGGAGCGCCGGGCCCGCATCCGCACTGAGGAGCGCGCGGAGATCGCCGCGCACCTGCACGACTCGGTGCTGCAGACCCTGGCGCTGATCCAGAAGCAGTCGGAGTCGCCCAAGGAGGTCGCGCGGCTGGCCCGCAGCCAGGAACGCGAGCTGCGCGGCTGGCTCTACGGCCCGTCCGGTTACGGGACGCCGGAGAAGAAGGGCGAGGACCGCTCGGTGGCGTTCTCCCAGGCGATCGCAAACGCTTGCGGCGAGGTCGAGGACACCTTCGCGATCTCGGTGTCGCAGGTCGTGGTGGGCGAGGCGCAGCTGGACGACCGGCTCACCGCGCTGGTCTTGGCGGCCCGCGAGGCGATGGTCAACGCGGCCAAGCACGCGGGGGTCGACGAGGTGAGCGTCTACGCCGAGGTCGAGCCCACGGCGGTCACCGTGTTCGTGCGGGACCGGGGCAAGGGCTTCGACCCGGAGACCGTGTCGGAGGACCGGCATGGCCTCGCCGACTCGATCCGGGGGAGGATGGAGCGCAACGGCGGCACGGTACGGCTGCGCACGGCGCCGGGGGATGGGACCGAAGTGCAGCTGGAGATGCCGGTGAAAGCCGATTCTGGAGGGACGCGTTGAGCGAGACACCGCAGCCGAAGGCCCCGATCAGCGTGTTCCTGGTCGATGACCACGCGTTGTTCCGGGCCGGGGTGCGCACCGAACTGGACTCGATCACCGACGAGGTGCGGGTGGTCGGCGAGGCGGGTTCGGTCGCCGAGGCGGTCGCTGGCATCGCCCGGACGAAGCCGCAGGTCGTGCTGCTCGACGTGCACATGCCGGACGGTGGTGGCGCCGAGGTGCTCCGCCGGGTCCGCACCGACCTGCCGGACGTCGTGTTCCTGGCGCTGTCGGTGTCCGACGCGGCCGAGGACGTCATCGCGGTCATCCGCGCCGGCGCCCGCGGGTACGTCACCAAGACCATCTCGTCCAAGGAGCTGGTGCGGGCCATCGCGCGGGTCGCCGAGGGCGACGCCGTGTTCTCGCCGCGGCTGGCCGGGTTCGTGCTGGACGCGTTCGCCGACCGCCCGGGCTCGGCGCCGATCAGCGACCCCGAGCTGGACCTGCTGACCCCGCGCGAGCGGGACGTGCTGCGCCTGCTCGCGCGGGGTTACGCCTACAAGGAGATCGCGTCGGAGCTGTTCATCTCGGTGAAGACGGTCGAGACGCACGTGTCCAGCGTCCTGCGCAAGACCCAGCTGTCCAACCGCTACGAGCTCTCGCGCTGGGCCTCGGACCGCAGGCTGGTCTGAACCAGCACCCGGCGCCGCACGCGGGTCAGGGCGACACCGGCGAGCACGACGGCGACCCCGGCGAGGATCCGCGGGTTGAGGTCCTCGCCGAGGAAGACCGCGCCGAGCGCCAGTGACACGACGGGCATCAGGTAGCCGACAGTGGAGGCGGCGACCGCGCCTTCGGTCGCGAGCAGCCGGTAGCTCAGCGCGAACGCGACGCCGGTGGAGAACACCCCGAGGATCACCACGGCGATCACCGGACCCGCGGACAGGTGCACCGGCGTGGTGCCACCGGCGGGCATCGCGAGCAGCGTGAACCCGGTCGCCGCGGTCATCTGCGCGCCCGCCAGCGCAACCGGCGACGAGCCGGTGCCGGACAGGTGCTTGCCCTCGTAGACGAAGACGAACCCGTAGCTCACCGCGGCGGCGACGCAGGCCAGCGCACCCCAGCTGAGCAGGCTGGATTCCTGCCACGGCGCGAAGATCAGCACGGTGCCGGCGAGCCCGGCGAACAGCCCGGCGAGCTTCGGCGGGTCGAGCCGCCGCTCGACGCCCATCAGCACGGCCATGAGCAGCGTCCACAGCGGGGTGGTCGCGTTCAGCACGCCGGTGACGCCCGAGCTGACGGTCTGCTCGCCGACCGCGAACAGCAGGAACGGCAGCGCGTTGTGGAACAGCGCGGCGACGAGCAGGTGCTTCCAGATCCGCCGTCCGGCAGGGAGGCGGTCGCGGGCGGCGTAGCAGAGCCCGATGAGGACGGCGCTGCCCAGGACGGTGCGGATGAGCACGATCTGGACCGGCGTGAACGCCTGCAGCCCGATCTTGATCCACAGGAAGCTCGATCCCCACATGAGTGCCAGCGCGGCCAGGCGCAGCAAGGTTTTCGTTTCGGCCACGGCCTTCACGATCGCGCCGGTGATCTGTAAGGACAAGCGAAAATCCCTACACGCTGCTGTTAGCAGAACTGTATTCTCGGGGCATGCTCGACGTCCGCCGGTTGCAGGTGCTGCGGGCCGTGGTGTCCAGCGGGTCGATCAGCGCGGCCGCGCGGAACCTCGGCTACACCCCGTCCGCAATCAGCCAGCAGTTGTCCACTTTGGAGCGAGAGACCGGCACGGCGCTGCTGGAGCGGGTCGGCCGCGGGGTGCGGCCCACGCCCGCGGGCGCGTTGTTGTCGCAGCACGCCGAGGTCGTGTTCGCGCAGTTGTCCAAGGCCGAGTCCGAGCTGGCCGACCTGAAGGCGGGCCGCACGGGCCGCCTGGCGATCCGCTATTTCGCGACGGCAGGCGCGTCGCTGGTGCCGCCCGCGGTGGCGGCCATCCGCCGCGACTACCCCGGCGTGCAGCTGGACCTGCGGCTGCTGGAGCCTGGTGAGGCGCTGCCGCAGGTGGAAAACGGGGACGCCGACGTGGCGATCGTGGTGTTCTCGGGCTCGTACTCGAAGCCGGGTGTCGAGCTGTGCCACCTGTTCGACGACCCGTACCGCGTGGCGCTGCCGAAGAGCCACCCGCTGGCCCGCAAGCGGGTCGTGGACCTGGGCGACCTGGCCGACGAGCCGTGGATCAGCAACGAGGGCGTGCCCGGCCCCTGCCGGGACGTGCTCATGGCCGCCTGCGGGGCCGCCGGTTTCGTGCCGAACTTCGTGATGGAGTGCGAGGACTACGCCACGGCGCAGGGCTTCGTCGCGGCCGGCCTCGGCATCAGCCTGGTCCCGGTGCTGGGCCTGGGCGCACCCCAGCCCGGCGCGGTGATCCGCCGGATCCGCAACCCGGAACCGATCCGCCCGATCCACGCCGCCGTGGCCACCCGGTCACGCGACCAGCCCGCGGTCCGCCACCTGCTGGAGGTCCTCAAGGACATCAAGAACGACGTCGCCGCATAAAGCCCCACCAGCACGACCGCCACCCGGCAACGCAAGCTGCTCACCTCACGAGCCACCCCTCTCCCGCAACCCGATCCCCAGCCAAATCGGTTGCCGAGCCACCGGGTCAAGGCACGCTTTCCCGCCTTGACGCGGTGTCTCGGCAACCGAACACTGAAAGATCGGGTTCGGGAGGGCTCAATCGGGGCGTAGCG
>NZ_JBEXTX010000105.1:0-28421 GCF_040614175.1 Amycolatopsis sp. NPDC006131 | reverse complement strand
TCGCGGCGACGACCGCCCTGCCCGGCACCGACCTGGTGACCGTGACGCGCGGCGGCGGGCTCGGCGCCGGAGGAGGCGGCGGCGCGGGCACGACCGGAGCCACCGCCGGGGGCGGCGGAGGCGGTGGCACTGGGGGCACTGGAGGCGGTGGCACTGGGGGCGCTGGAGGTGGGGGCGGCGGTGGCGCGGGCGCCCGCAGGCACCCGGCACTGTCCGAACCGGACAGCGGCGCCCCGGAGGACACCTCGGTCACCGGCCCGGAGCCGTCCCGGGCGACCCGGAACGTGCGGCTGCGGCCGGCGCTGCGGTTCGCCGTCACGTACAGGGTCTCCCCCGCCAGCACGACCGAGCCGTACGCGGTGGCAGGCGGCAGCACCGGCCCGGACACCGGGTGGGTCCACCCCGACACCGGGTCGATCCGCACGACCCGCCCGCTGAACGGGAACGTGCTCGTCACCCCGTAGAGCTTGCCCCCGGCGAAGTCGAAGTCGTCGATGCCGGAGGTGAACGGCGCCGGCCACAGGTCGACCCCGCGCACCGCCGAGAGGTACCCGTCGCCGCCCGGGTCGATGTCGATCACGTACAGGTCGTCGTCCCGCAGCACGTACCAGCGGTTGCCGAACACCGCGCCCGCGGTGGCCCGGTCCAGCCCGCGGCGGTCGGTCGTCCGCACCGGGCCGAGCCGGGTCAGCTCGCCGTCCCGGCCGACGGCCACCGCCGTGCCGTCGCGGGTCAGGCCGTACACCCGGTCCTGGGCGCGGGCGTAGCCGAGGGCGTTGACCTGCACGCCGAGCGCCGTCCGGTTCTCCACCGCCCCGGACGGCATCCGCACCAGCTCCACGGTGGACGGTCCGCCCGGTGCCGTGTTGACGACGCGGAGGACCGTGCAGGCGGTGGCGGGCGCCGCCCCGGCCGCGGGCTTGACCGGCAGCAGCGAGGCCGCCAGGACGGCCGCGGCCGCCAGCACCCGGGCCGGCCGCCGCACCCTCACCGCAGCCGCTCGATCGCCTGGCTGAACGCGTCCGGGCCCACCTTCGACCCGCCCGCGAACGGGTTCTGCATCTGGAAGATCGCGAAGAGCAGCAGGGTCGTCGCCGCGGCGAGGGTGGACACGATCACGATGTGGGTCAGCGACTTCGTGCCGCCGAACAGGTTGGGCAGCAGCACGAAGATCACGCTGCCGCCGATCAGCACGAACCACACCACCATGCCGACGTTGTTGTCCCGCACCGCGTTGAGCCGGGCCTGCCGCTCCTTGAACACGTCCAGCAGCGAGTCGGCGACCTCGGTCTTGCGGCTGGTCAGCCAGTCGTCGTCGCCGGGCACGTCGGCGGTGTCGACCACCGCGCGCATCCGGTCGAGCTGGTCCCAGCCCTCCTCGGGCAGCACACCGCCGTCCCGCATGCGCGGCCACTCCCGGTTCACCACCGTGTCCGCGTAGCCCGCGGCCAGCTCGCGGATCTCCGTGCGCGCCGGCTCGGGCAACGCGTCGGCCGCCCATGAGGCGGCGACCAGGCTCTGCGCCTCCTCGTAGGAAGAGTCCCGCACGGTGCTCGCCGCGTCGAACAGCGAGATCAGCACGAACGCGATCACCGCCGCGTGCAGGCCGCCGACGATGGTGAACGCCTGGCCGGCCGCGTCGTTGTTGTCCGGTCTGCCCTCGTCCAGGCCGTAACGGCGGACCAGGTAGGCGATGAGCGCGCCCAGCCCGACGGCGCCCACCACCCACAGCGAACCGGCCACGTAGACATTCATCGGCTGTGCCTCCCGAACGGGAAAAGGACGTCGGTCCACGCTAGGCACGTGCGGATCACGGCGGCAAGTTCGGTTCCGCTCTTTCAGCCCGACGGAATAGAACGGATTATTCACCGTCACTTGTTCGGAGCAGCAGGCGCGTATTCCGCGAATTTCCCGGCCCTGTTGTCCGGGGGCCAACGCGCGGCCGGACGCGCGGCTGGGCCGACCGGGCGAGTTCCGGTCACCGGACGTCACTCCACCTCGGACTCGGCGCGGTTTTTCCGTTGGCAGCCAAGGGTAGGACGTCACTGTTGCGCCGCCCGGACCACGGCGTTCCCAGACTCCGGGAAGTTTCAGCCCGTTCGGAGCAACGAACCGGAAATGCCGGGCGCACGCTGCCGAGCGGGTCACACCACCGGGACCGGCCCGGTTGGGCGGCCCGGGTGATCACCGTCCATTCCGGTCTACCGTGAGTCTGCCGGAACCGCCGGACGTGTGCTTTTCCGGAAATCGCCATCACGCCGCGCCACGGACGAGTGACTGTACGGGTCCGCAACGCCGGTGCTAACGTCGCTTCCGCCGGCCGAGAAAACAAGGCGCCAGTTCGCCGGATCACCAATTTCCAATTCGCGGATCTGATTTTCGACGATGGGTGGTATTTGCCGTGACCGTGACCGATCCCGCCGTGCCCGCACTGGACAGCGGCAGCCAGCAGCAGAGCCTGAGCACCCGCGCCGCGCGGAACCTGGCGACCACGACGAAGTCCGTCCCGCAGATGCAGGCCATCACGTCGCGGTGGCTGCTGCGCCTGCTGCCCTGGGTGGAGGCCTCCGGCGGCGCCTACCGGGTCAACCGGCGGCTGTCCTACGCGGTCGGCGACGGGCGCGTGACGTTCGTGACGACCGCGGGGAACATCGAGGTCATCCCCGCCGAGCTCGGTGAGCTTCCGATCCTGCGCGGCTTCGACGACCAGGAGGTGCTCGCCGCGCTCGCGAGCCGGTTCGAGCAGCGCGAGTACGAGCCCGGCGACGTGATCGTCGAGTTCGGCAGCGCCTCCGACCAGGCCTTCCTCATCGCGCACGGCAAGGTCAGCAAGGTCGGCCCCGGCGAGTACGGCGACTTCACCAACCTCGGGGTGCTGGCCAACGGCGACCACTTCGGCGACGACTCGCTGCTGGACGACTCGAGCATCTGGGAGTACACGGTCAAGGCCGTCACCTCCTGCACGGTGCTGGTGCTCGAACAACGCGGCTTCGACGAGCTGGTCGAGCAGTCCGAGGCGCTGCGTGAGCAGATCGAACTGTTCCGCGCCCGGAAACTGTCCAGTGGCAACGAATACGGCGAGGCCAGCATCGAGCTGTCCTCCGGGCACGAAGGCGAACCGGAGCTGCCCGGCACGTTCGTCGACTACGAGATGTCCCCGCGCGAGTACGAGCTGAGCGTCGCCCAGACCGTCCTGCGCGTGCACAGCCGCGTCGCCGACCTCTACAACCAGCCGATGAACCAGACCGAGCAGCAGCTGCGGCTGACCATCGAGGCGCTGCGCGAGCGGCAGGAGTCCGAGCTGCTGAACAACAAGGACTTCGGCCTGCTCCACAACGCCGACGTCAAGCAGCGCCTGCACACCCGCACCGGCCCGCCGACGCCGGACGACATGGACGAGCTGCTCGGCGCGGTGTGGAAGGAGCCGGCGTTCTTCCTCGCCCACCCGAAGACGATCGCGGCGTTCGGGCGCGAGTGCAACACGCGCGGGATCTACCCGGCGGGCGTGGAGTTCAACGGGCACCACGTGCCGTCCTGGCGCGGCGTGCCGATCCTGCCGTCGAACAAGATCCCGGTGTCGGAGACCCGCACCAGCTCGATCCTGCTGATGCGCGTCGGCGAGCAGAACCAGGGCGTGATCGGCCTGCACCAGACCGGTCTGCCGGACGAGGTCGAGCCCGGCCTGTCGGTGCGGTTCATGGGCATCAACGAGAAGGCGATCATCTCCTACCTGGTGTCGGCGTACTTCTCGGCGGCCGTGCTGGTGCCGGACGCGCTGGCCGTGCTGGAGAAGGTGGAGATCGGCCGCGCGAGCTGACCCGCGGAACCCACGAGCGAACGAGGGGTGGTTGGGTCCGTTGACCGTAACCCTGCAGACCTTCCAGCACACCGAAACCCGGTTGAGCCTGGGCACGGCGGCGGCCCGCAAACTGGCCAGCACCACCAAGTCCGTGCCGCAGAACCAGGCGGTCACCAGCCGGTGGCTGCTGAGCCTGCTGCCCTGGGAGGAGACCGAGGCCGGCACCTACCGGGTCAACCGGCGCCTCACCTGCGTCGCCGGGCAGGGCCGGGTGGCGTTCACCGTCGAGGCGGGCCGCGTCCGGGTGGTGCCGGCCAGCCTCGCCGAACTGCCGTTGTTCCGCGGCTTCGGCGACCAGCTCGTCCTGACCGCGCTGGCCGACCGGTTCGAGCAGCGCGAGTACCGGGCCGGGGAGACGATCGTCACCGCCGGCGCGCCGACCGGCGAGGCGCTGCTCGTCGCGCACGGCAAGGTGAGCAAGGTCGGCCGCGGCGACTACGGCGACCCGGTCACGCTCGGGGTCCTCGCCGACGGCGACTACCTCGGGCAGCAGGTGCTCGCGGAGTCGCCGGAGCCGTGGGCCTACAGCGTCCGGGCGGAGACGCCGGTGACGGTGCTCGCCCTGCCGCAGCGGGAAGTGCTGGCTTTGCTGGACACCTCGCCGGAGCTTCGGTCCCATGTGGACGGACTGCGGCGCAGTTCGCAGCTGGCGCAGAACAAGCACGGCGAGGCGAACATCGAGCTGGCGTCCGGGCACGCCGGGGAGCCCGCGTTGCCGGCCACGTTCGTCGACTACGACCTCAGCCCCCGCGAGTACGAACTCGGGGTGGCGCAGACGATCCTGCGGGTGCACACCCGCGTGGCCGACCTCTACAACCAGCCGATGGACCAGACGCAGCAGCAGCTGCGGGTGACGCTGGAGGCGCTGCGCGAGCGGCAGGAGTCCGAACTGCTCAACAACGCCGAGTTCGGCCTGCTCCACAACGCCGACCTCAGCCAGCGCCTGCACACCCGCACCGGTCCGCCCACCCCGGACGACCTGGACGAGCTGCTGTGCCGCCGCCGCAAGACGAAGCTGTTCCTGGCGCACCCCAAGGCGATCGCGGCGTTCGGGCGGCAGTGCTCGGCGCGCGGGATCGCCACGGAGAGCACCGAAGTGGACGGTCACGTCGTGTCCACGTGGCGGGGGGTGCCGATCTTCCCGAGCGACAAGATCCCGGTGTCGCGGACCGGGACGACGTCGATCCTGGCGATGCGGACCGGTTTGGACAGCCAGGGCGTGATCGGGCTGCGCCAGACCGGGCTGCCGGACGAGGTCGAGCCGGGCGTGAACGTGCGGTTCATGGGGATCGACTCGCGCGCCATCGTGTCCTACCTCGTCACGGCGTACTTCTCGGTCGCGGTGCTGGTCCCGGACGCGCTGGGCGTGCTCGAACACGTGGAGGTCGGACGGTGACGGAGACGGTGGCCGGGACCCGGACGGCGCGGGAACTCCTGGCGTGGAGCCGCGGGTGCGTGGACCCGGCGTTGCGGGCGGCGGTGGCGCGGCTGCCGGAATCGATGCGGCCGCTGGTCTCCTACCACTTCGGGTGGGCGGACGAGACGGGCGCGCCGGCGAGCGGGGGCGGCGGCAAGGCGGTGCGGCCGGCGCTGGTGCTGGCGGCGGCGCGGGCGGTCGGCGAGTGGGGGCCGGCGCTGCCCGGCGCGGTCGCCGTCGAGCTGGTGCACAACTTCTCGCTGCTGCACGACGACGTCATGGACGGCGACGAGACGCGGCGGCACCGGCCGACGGTGTGGAAGCTGTTCGGGGCGGGGCCGGCGATCCTGGCCGGGGACAGCCTGCTGGTGGCGGCGTCGGACGTGCTGGCGGCGAGCGGGCACCCGGCGGCGCGGGAGGCGTTGCGGGTGCTCGGCGCGGCGGTGCAGGACCTGATCGAGGGCCAGGGCGCGGACCTGGCGTTCGAGCAGCGTGCGGACGTCGGGCTGGACGAGTGCCGGCTGATGGCGGAGGGCAAGACCGGGGCGCTGCTGGGGTGCGCGTGCGCGCTGGGCGGGTTGCTCGGCGGCGGGTCGTCCGAGCAGGTCGCGCACCTGCGGCGGTTCGGGGAGGCGGCCGGGCTGGCGTTCCAGATGGTCGACGACCTGCTCGGGATCTGGGGCGACCCGGCGGCGACCGGGAAGCCGGTGTTCTCGGACCTGCGCAACCGCAAGAAGTCGCTGCCGGTGGTGGCGGCGCTGACCTCGGGGACGGCCGCGGGCCGGGAGCTGGCGTCGCTGTACGCGGCGCCGGGTGAGCTGGCCGGGTCGGACCTGGTGCGGGCCGCGCGGCTGGTCGACCAGGCCGGCGGCCGGGAGTGGACCCGCACCGAGGCGGCGGCGCTGCTGGAACGCGCCAGGGCGCACCTGAGAGCCGCCGTGCCGGACCCGAGGGGCGCCGCGGACCTGGAGGCGCTGGCGGCGCTGCTCGCGGACCGGGACAGATAGCCGGAGGCGGGTGGCCGCGCCGACCATCTGCGGAGCGGGTAGCGGCGACCGCCCGCGGAGCGAGTGTGGCCGGGAGCGGTGGCCGGAGGACCGCCGGGCTCGGCGGGCCGCCGGAGGGCCGCGCCCGGGCACCGGTAGAGCGAGTGGCAGCCGCAGGCGGCGGCCGGGAGCGGTGGCCGGGCCGCCCGACCACTCGCAGAGCGGGTGTAGCCGGGCGCGGCAGCCGGCGGGCCGCGTCCCGTGCACCTGCGGAGCGGGTGGTGGCCGGGAGCGATGTCTCGCCGGTGGCGCGCCCGGGGCGAACCCGGCCCGGGAGCAGCCGCCCCTGTGGGGCTGACTCCGCGGCGGAAGGCCGCCATGCCGCCGCATCGCGGGCAGGCCGGTCGGGCCCGCTGCGCGTGGCACCACCCCGCGGAGCCGGGCCGCACCACCGGAAACCACCCCGCGGAGCCGGGCCGCACCACCGGAAGCCACCCCGCGGAGCCGGGCCGCACCACCGATAGCCACCCCGCAGAGCGGGGCGCGCCCGCAGGCCGCCCCGCGGAGCGGGGTCCCACCCGAAGCCCTGGCCAGCACGCCGAACCGCCCGAGAAGACCAACCCCACCTGGAACGGGAGAGACCATGTCGTTCACCGCAGCGCAGAGCATTCTCGCCGCGCATCATCCTGGCCGGCCGGCTCCCGGGGAGGTTCTCGTCGCCGATGAGTTGCTCTGGGCGGACCGTCCGTCGGTTCGCTGTCCCGGCGCCGGGCTGCTCGAAGGCGAGCTTCGGCGCCGCGGGATCACCACCGCCCGCGGGCCCCTCTACGTCGACACCGACCACGCCGCCGCGGTCGCCCTGCGCGCCGTGCTCCCCGCGGCCCGCGGGCCGGCCGGGCTGGGCGTCGCGGCCACCGGGCAGGCCTCCTCCACGCTCGCGGCCGCCGTGAGCGCCGCGATGGCCGCGGTGCTCGCCGTCGCCGGGCGGCCCCGCTCGGTGCTGCTCGCCGCGCCCCGGTCGTTCTGCGCGGGCGTCGAACGGGCCATCGAGATCGTCGAGCGCCTCCTCGCCCAGCGCGGCGGGCCGATCTACGTCCGCAAGGAGATCGTCCACAACCGCCACGTCGTCGACGACCTCCGCGCGCGGGGCGCGGTGTTCGTCGACGAACTGGACGCCGTGCCGCGAGGAGCGACCGTCGTGTTCTCCGCGCACGGCGTCTCCCCCGCCGTGCGCGCCGAGGCGGACCGCCGACGCCTCAAGGTCGTCGACGCCACCTGCCCCCTGGTCACCAAGGTCCACGCCGAGGCGCGCCGCTTCGCCGGGCAGGGCGACACCGTCCTGCTGATCGGCCACGCCGGGCACGAGGAGGTCGAGGGCACCCTCGGCGAGGCGCCCGACCGGACCGTCCTGGTGCAGTCGGTCGAGGAGGCCCGCCGGGTGCGGGTGCCGGACCCGGACCGCGTCACCTACCTGACCCAGACCACCCTCAGCGTCGACGAGACCGCCGAGGTGCTCATCGAACTGCGCCGGCGCTTCCCCGCGTTGCGCGGCCCCGCCTCCGACGACATCTGCTACGCCACCACCAACCGGCAGGACGCGCTGCGCTCGGTCGCCAGGGACACCGACCTGGTCCTGGTGGTGGGGTCGCGGAACTCGTCGAACTCGCTGCGCCTCGTCGAACTGGCCGAGCGGGCGGGCACGCCCGCCCACCTGATCGACGACGCGCGGGACGTGCGGCCCGAGTGGCTGTCCGGGGTGGAGCGGATCGGGCTCACCGCGGGCGCGTCGGCGCCGCCCGGGCTGGTCGACTCGGTCGTCGCCGCGCTCGGCGGCCTCGGCCCGCTCACCGTCGGCGAACGGGAGACCACCCGCGAGACCATCCACTTCACGCTGCCGACGGCCGTGCGGAGGAAGTCGTGACCGCGGTGCCGCTGGGCGTGCCGCGGGTGCCCGCGCCGCGCCGGAAGTCCCGGCAGGTGCTGGTCGGCGACGTCCCCGTCGGCGGCGGGGCGCCGGTGTCGGTGCAGTCGATGACCACGACCGTCACCGCGGACGTCGACGCCACCCTCCGGCAGATCGCCGAGCTGACCGCGGCCGGCTGCCAGATCGTCCGGGTCGCGGTGCCCAGCTCCGACGACGCCGAGGCGCTGCCGCGGATCGCGGCGAAGTCGGCCATCCCGGTGGTGGCGGACATCCACTTCCAGCCGAAGTACGTCTTCGCCGCGATCGAGGCCGGCTGCGCCGCGGTGCGGGTCAACCCGGGCAACATCCGCAAGTTCGACGACAAGGTCGCCGAGATCGCCGGTGCGGCGAAGGGCCACGGCACCCCGATCCGCATCGGCGTCAACGCCGGATCCCTGGACCCGCGGCTGCTCGGCAAGCACGGCAAGGCCACGCCCGAGGCGCTGGTGGAGTCCGCGCTGTGGGAGTGCTCGCTGTTCGAGGAGCACGGGTTCACCGACCTGAAGATCTCCGTGAAGCACCACGACCCGCTGGTGGTGATCGAGGCCTACCGGCAGCTCGCGGCGCGTTGCGACTACCCACTGCACCTCGGCGTCACCGAGGCCGGGCCGGCGTTCCAGGGCACGGTCAAGTCCGCGGTGGCGTTCGGGGTGCTGCTGCATGAGGGCATCGGCGACACGATCCGCGTGTCCCTGTCCGCGCCGCCCGTCGAGGAGGTCAAGGTCGGCACGCAGATCCTGGAGTCGCTGGGGCTGCGGCCGCGGCGGCTGGAAATCGTGTCGTGCCCGTCGTGCGGCCGCGCGCAGGTGGACGTCTACCAGCTCGCCGAGCGGGTCACCGCCGCGTTCGACGGGTTCCCGGTGCCGCTGCGCGTCGCGGTGATGGGCTGCGTGGTGAACGGGCCCGGTGAGGCGCGGGAAGCCGACATCGGGGTGTCGTCGGGCAACGGGAAGGGGCAGATCTTCGTCAAGGGCCAGGTGGTCACGACGGTGCCGGAGAGCCGGATCGTGGAGACGCTGCTGGAGGTGGCGCTCGAGCGGTTCCCCGCATGACCGATAACCTGCGGGCATGGATCTCACTGGGGTGACCGAAGTGTCGGGCGAGGACGAGCTGCGGGAGCTGATCGGGCAGCCGTTGCCGCAGGCGGTGCACAAGCAGCGGGCGGCGCTGCACGAGCTGGACCGGCAGTGGCTGGCGCTGTCGCCGTTCTGCCTGATCGCCACGTCCGACGCGGCCGGCCGCTGCGACGTCTCGCCCAAGGGCGACCCGGCCGGGTTCACGGTGGTGCTGGACGACCGCACGATCGCCGTGCCGGAGCGGCCGGGCAACCGGCGCGCCGACGGGTTCCGCAACATCCTCGCCAATCCGCACGTCGGGCTGCTGTACTTCATCCCCGGCCGCGGCGACACGCTGCGGATCAACGGCCGCGCGAGGCTGGTGCGGGACGCGCCGTTCTTCGACGAGATGGTCGTCAAGGGGCACCGGCCGCGGCTGGCGATCCTGGTGGAGATCGACGAGGTGTTCCACCACTGCTCGAAGGCGTTCCTGCGGTCGCGGCTGTGGGAGGCGGACACCTGGGCGCCGGAGGAGATGGCCCCGCGCGCGGTGATCGCCAAGGCGCTCGAGCGGCGGGACGCGTCACTGGCGGAGCTGGAGCGCTACTACGGCCAGGAGTACGCGAAGAAGCTCTACGCCTGAGGAGGGCGCGAACGCGCAACGGCCCGCGGCGTCCCCTCCCGGACAACACCACGAACCGCCCGCTCCCTCTACCGCCCCGCGGGCCATCCACCTCCGGATCGCCTGACGCCGGGCAGCAACGCGCAACGGCCCGTGGTGCCCCCTCCGGGACAACACCACGGGCCGTTCGCTTCCCCTACTGCCCCTCGGGCCGTTCGCCGGCCAGGGGGACGTCCGGGTCGTCGTCGGCGGGTGGCTCCGGGTCGCGCCACTCCTCCGCGCGGCTGGACCGGTTGCCCTGCAACGTGCCGCGCAGCTCGGCCTTCAGCGCGTCGTCCTCGCGCGGGCTGTGCTTCTCACTGCCGCGTTCCATCAGCCGGCCCCTTTCAGCGGGTCGTGCCCGATCGTCATCAACCGGTGGCGCCAGTTCTCCTGGCCCGCCGTCGGCTCCAGGTCGTCCCGCCGTTCGGCGTGCACCTTGTCCACCACCTTGCGCATGACGCGCTCGTCGTCCTCGGTGAGGTCCGTCCGGCGCTTGCCGAGGATCTCCAGGACGTGCTGGCCGGTCTTCGTGCCCGACTGGTCCGGCAGCTCCTCGCTGTCCGTCCCGGCCGAGCGGACCCGCAGCCAGTCCCCGAGCTCCCGCGAGGTCATGTTCACCACGCGGTGGAACTCGTCCCACAGTGTTTCGTCCACATGCGACTGCGTTGCCATCGTGTCACCTCCGGGCGGTCAGCCTTCGCACGATCACGAAGACCAGCGCCAGGATCCCGATCCCGGCGCCGGCGCCGAGCGCGATCCGCTGTGTCGTGTGCGCGGTCTCCCGCACCTTCCCCGCCAGGGCCTCGGCGGTCTCGCCGAGCTCCTGGCGGGTGAGTTCCAGGTCGAGCCGCGCCTGTTCGGCGTCGTGCGGGAAGGTGTCCTTCTTCGTCGTCATCGGCGCACCCCCTTCCGCAGGGCCGCCACGTCCTTGGGCACCCCGGACGCCGCCTCCTGCGGCACCGGCGGCACCGCCGCCGACAGCTGCTTCTTGCCCGCCAGCCCGGCCACCCCGCCGATCAGCAGCAGCGCGCCGCCGACGATCAGCGCGGCGGCCCACCCCGGCATCACCAGGGCCAGCGCCAGCACCGCGGCGGCGACCAGCGTCGCCGCTCCGAACAGCGCGAGCATCCCGGCCGCGCCGGCCAGGCCCGCGCCGGTGCCGGCGCGCTTGCCCTTCCGCCGCAGCTCCTCGGCGGCCAGCCGCATCTCGTCCCGGACCAGCCGCTGGATCTGCTGCGACATGTCCTGGACGAGCTGCCCGATCGAGCGGTCGTCGACCGCGGTCGACCCGCGGCCCGTGCTCTCAGTCATGCCTCGCCTCCCTTGGGGTAGCTCGTAGTCCGGCTACCCCCGGGCGGAGAGCACTAATCGTGCGCGGTGGGCGAGCTGCCCTCGCTGAGCTCCTCGGTGGCCTTCTCCGACGGCGTCTTCGGCGCCTCGGAGTGCGGGATGGTCTTCCCGGTGAGGGTGATGTGCCCTTCGTCGTGCAGCCGCTCCACCAGGTGCGGGTAGTGCAGCTCGAACGCGGGCCGCTCGGACCGGATCCGGGGCAGCTCCAGGAAGTTGTGCCGCGGCGGCGGGCAGGTGGTGGCCCACTCCAGCGAGTTGCCGTAGCCCCAGGGATCGTCCACTTCGACCGGATCCCCGAACCGGTAGCTGCGCACGACGTTGTAGACGAACGGCAGCATCGAGGCGCCCAGGATGAACGCGCCGATCGTGGAGATCGTGTTCAGCACGGTGAACCCGTCGCTGTCCAGGTAGTCGGCGTAGCGGCGCGGCATGCCCTCGTCACCCAGCCAGTGCTGCACCAGGAACGTCGTGTGGAACCCGACGAACGTGGCCCAGAAGTGCAGCTTGCCGAGTCTCTCGTCGAGCATCCGCCCGGTCATCTTCGGGAACCAGAAGTACACCCCGGCGAAGGTGGCGAACACGATCGTGCCGAACAGCACGTAGTGGAAGTGCGCCACCACGAAGTAGCTGTCGGTGATGTGGAAGTCCAGCGGCGGCGACGCCAGGATGATGCCGGTCAGCCCGCCCAGCAGGAACGTCACCAGGAACCCCACCGACCACAGCATCGGGGTCTCGAACGTGAGGTGCCCCTTCCACATCGTGCCGATCCAGTTGAAGAACTTGATCCCGGTCGGCACCGCGATGAGGAACGTCATGAACGAGAAGAACGGCAGCAGCACCGCGCCGGTGGCGAACATGTGGTGCGCCCACACCGCGAACGACAGCGCGGTGATGCCCATCGTCGCGAACACCATCAGCCGGTAGCCGAACAGCGGTTTGCGGCTGAACACCGGGATGATCTCGGTGATGATCCCGAAGTAGGGCAGCGCGATGATGTAGACCTCGGGATGGCCGAAGAACCAGAACAGGTGCTGCCACAGGATGGGCCCGCCGACGGCCGGGTCGAACACGTGCGCCCCGATCAACCGGTCGGCCAGCAGCCCGAACAGCGCCGCGGTCAGGATCGGGAACACCGCCAGCACCAGCACGCTGGTGAACAGGATGTTCCAGGTGAAGATCGGCATCCGCCACATGGTCATGCCGGGGCAGCGCAGGCACACGATCGTGGTCAGCATGTTCACCGCGCCGAGGATGGTGCCCAGACCGGAGACGATCAGGCCGGTGATCCACAGGTTCCCGCCGATCCCGGGCGAGTTCGCCGCGTCGGACAGCGGGGTGTAGGCGGTCCAGCCGAAGTCCGCCGCGCCGCCCGGGGTGAGGAACGAGGACAGCACGATCGAGCCGCCGAACAGGAACAGCCAGTAGGAGAACGCGTTCAGCCGCGGGAACGCCACGTCCGGCGAGCCGATCTGCAGCGGCAGGATCAGGTTGGCGAAGGCGAACACGTTCGGCGTCGCGTAGAGCAGCAGCATGATGGCGCCGTGCATGGTGAACAGCTGGTTGTACTGCTCCGGCGACAGGAACTGCATCCCGGGCCGCGCCAGCTCGCCGCGCATGAGCAGCGCCAGCGCGCCGCCGATGACGAAGAAGCCCAGCGACGTGTAGAGGTACATCAGGCCGATCAGCTTGTGATCGGTCGTCTTCGCCATCTTCACCAGCAGGTTGCCCCTGCGGTGCCTGGCCGGCAGCTCGTACCGGTTGCCCAGGACGATGGGACGTGCCTTCAGCTCCGTCATGCGCCCTCCCCGGGTGCCGAGTGGACGAACCCAGGGTGCTCCCGATCACACCGGTGAATCAAGCCCCTAACCCGTAGGTGGCGTAGGCGCTGCGGATGACCGGCTGGGCCACGTTGCGCACCCGCACCCCGCCCGGGGTCACGCCCTGTTCGCAGCCGAAGTGCGCGTGGCCGTGCAGGGCCAGGTCGGCGCCGCATTCGTCGATGACCTCGCCGAGCTGGTAGGCGCCGAGGAACGGGTAGATCTCCGGCGGCTCGCCGCGCAGGGTCTCCGGGATGGGCGAGTAGTGGGTGAGCGCGACCCGGTAGTCGACGTCGTCGAGCTCCAGCATCGCGCGGCGCAGCGCGTCCGCCCGTTCGATGCTGTGTTCGACGAACGCCTTCATCTCCCGCTCGCCGAACGCGCTGGCGCACTTGCCCGCGAACCCGCCGCCGAAGCCCTTCACCCCGGCGACGCCGAGGGTCTGCCCGTCGACCTCCAGCCGGGTCGAGGCGCCCTCCAGCACCTGGATGCCGTGGTCTTCGAGCAGCTTGGTGATGTCGTCCTGCCGGTCGCTGTGGTAGTCGTGGTTGCCCAGCACGGCCACGACCGGCCGGTCCAGGCCGCTGAACTCGTCGGCGACCACCTCGGCCTCCTCCAGCGCGCCGTGCCGGGTCAGGTCGCCTGCCAGCAGCAGCACGTCGGCCAGGTCGCCGAGGTGTTCCAGGGCGGGGCGCAGCAGGCCCCGCGCGTCCTCGCCGAGGTGGACGTCCCCGACCGCCGCCACGCGGATCACCGCAGGTCCTCCCTCCGGGCCGGTTCGCGGGTGTCGGCCACCCGCACGTCGTTGTGCACCCGCAGGCCGGGCGCGACCTCGTGCAGCACGTTCTCCAGCTCGGCGCGCCGCTCGTCGCAGGTCACTTCCCCGGACAGGTGCACGTCGTCGCCGCGGACGTTGACCCGGACGCCCATCTCGGCCGTCCGGGGGTCCTCGGCCAGCGCGCGGCGCAGGTGGGCCGCGCGGTATTGGGGTGTCTCGTGCTCGGTTGTCATCACGCGGTTCCTTCGAGCTCGACGACGTCCAGCGAGTCCAGCAACGTCAGGAACGCCTTCGCGTAGGGGGACTCGCCGGTCTCCTTCGCCACCCGCTCCCAGTCCACCTGTTCCCGCAGGTCGCGCGCGATGTGCAGGAGCGGGGCGAAATCGCAGCGGTGCGCGTCGAGGACGAGCAGCTTGTCGATCATGATGTCGGTGCCGTTCAGGACCGGCGCCATGGTCGGGCCGACCCGCATCACGTCGGAGCGGCTCAGCGTCTCGTCGGTGACGGCGCGGTAGTTGGGCCGGAAGATCAGGTCGACCAGCACGTCGCCGTCCCAGACCTTGCTGAGCCAGTCCTCCGGCGGGTCCTCCGGCCGCATGCCCTCCGCGACCAGCGCCGCGCGCGCGGCGGGCACGTCCTCCTCCTTGAGGAAGACGTCGACGTCGTGGTCGGACGGTGGCCCGCCCCTGGCGTAGACCGCGCAGCCGCCGGACACCGTGAACGGGATCTCCCGAGCCGTCAGCGTGGTGACCACCTTGGTCAGCGTGCGCAGCAACGACTGCTCGTCCATGCCCCGCCGGGTACCCGTGCCCGACCGGGGCAAAACGACGCGGGTTTCGCGCCCCGGCCTCCGGGTATGTCCCGTTCCGTCCGCGAGGGTTGGGAGCGCGATGCGCCGCAGTACCGAGCTGAGGCTGCCCAGGACACTGGACGCGGCGCGGCGGGCACGCCGTTTCACCGCGGAGGTGTGCGCGAAGTGGCGGGTGCCCGGGCTCGTGCCGGACGCGGTCGTGATCGTCACGGAGCTGGTGGAGAACACGCTGCGGCACACCCGCGCGACGCCCCGGCTGGGCCTGGAGCTGCACCGGGACCAGCTGAAGGGGGACCAGCTGACGGTCAAGGTCACCGACGACGACCCCCATGAGGCGGTCATCCGGGAAAGCGGTCACCCGCCGGGACTGGGGCTGCTGCTGGTCGCGCAGACGTCCGAACAGTGGGGGTGCGACCGGGAGCCGGCCGGCGGCAAGACCGTGTGGGCGACCGTGCGGTGAGCGGCGGACCGGGCGGTGCGGGACCACCGCTGTCCCGCACCGCCCGTGCACCCACCACCAGACGACCCAGGCGGCGGCCGGGGGCGGCTCGCCGTCGTGCCGACGCGCACTGGGTACCCGCGGCGAAACATCGCTAACCGGATGACCCGGGTTGCCAACGCGGCCAGCTGGTCCGTACGGTCGGTGGGGAGCGGTTGAGTGACCAGCCGTGCCGGGGAACGACACACCCGGCCCTTGAGCTTTCGAATGTCGACTCTTCGAACACTTGGACGCGTGTGTGGCTTTCCCCGCTGTGCTCACCACAACCCGGGGAGACTCCCGTGTACGAAGCTCACGAACTCCGCATAGACCTCACCGACCGCGCCGACGGCATCCGGCTGGCCCGCCTCACCGGTGAACTCGACCTCGCCGCGGCGCCCGCGCTGCGCGACTTCCTGACCCGCTGCGTGGACGACGGCCGCACGTTCGTCGTCGACCTCGAATCGGTCACCTTCCTCGGCTCGGCCGGCCTGCAGGCCCTGGTCGACGCCGACGAGGCCGCCGCACGGCGCTCCGTGCGGTGGGCACTGGCAGGCAGCCACCGGGTGGTGGTCCGCCCGCTGGAGGTCACCGGCCTGCACGAGCAGTTGCCGCTCTTCCCCAGCGTCACCGTGGCCGCCCGCCACCTCACGCAGGGCGCACCCGTCGCGCACTGACCGTCACTCCGGGTGCCCGAGCCGCAGGCAGCGCAGCCCGCTCCCCCGCAGCGCCGCGGGATCGAGCACGCCCCGGGTGTCCACCACGGCGTCGCCCTCGGCGACGGCCGCCAGCTGGCTCCAGTCGAGCCCGCCGAACTCCGGCCACTCGGTCAGCACCACCAGCACCCTGGCGCCCTTGGCGGCCAGGACCGGGTCGTCCACGCGCTGGACGGGCCCGGCCTGGTCGCCGCCGGTCACGCCCGGGTCGTAGCCGGTCAGCACGGCGCCCGCCGCGGCGAGCCGGGTGGCGACGGCCAGCGCGGGCGAGTCCCGCAGGTCGTGGGTGCCCGCCTTGAACGTCAGCCCGAACAGCCCGATCCGCACCCCGTCCAGCCGCCCGCCGGCGGCCTGGAGGATCCGCGCGACCACGTGGTCGTGCTGCCGGTCGTTCGCCTCGATCGCGGACCGCAGGACGGTCAGGTCCACCCCGGCCGCGGCGCCGGTCGCCACCAGTGCCCTGGTGTCCTTGGGCAGGCACGACCCACCCCAGCCGGGGCCGGGGTGCAGGAAGTGCGGCCCGATCCGCTCGTCCAGGCTCATCGTGCGGGTGACGGCGTCGATGTCGGCGCCGGTGCGCTCGCACAGCCGGGCCAGCAGGTTCACGTACGACAGCTTCAGGGCCAGGAACGCGTTGCTCGCGTACTTGCCCAGTTCGGCGCTGGCGTGGTCGGTCCGCACCACCGGCGCGCCCAGGTCCGCGTAGAGCGCCGCGACCCGCGCCACCGCGGGTTCCTCGCCGCCGAGCACGATCCGGTCCGGGTGGCGGAAGTCGTGCACCGCGTGGCCTTCGCGCAGGAACTCCGGGTTGCTCACCACCGGGATCCCGGCGGTCTCCGCGATGCGGGCGCAGGTGCCGACCGGCACGGTCGACTTGACCACCAGCACGGTGTCGGGGCCCGGGTGGAGCGCCGCGAGGACGGCCTCGACCGCGCCGAGATCCGCCGCGCCGTCCGGCCCCGCCGGGGTGGGCACGCAGGCGAACACGAACTCCCGTCCGTCGAGCGCGCCGGGGTCCGCGGTGAACCGCAGCCGCCCGGCGGCCAGCCCGTCCCGCACGAGCGGGGCCAGGTCCGGCTCGCCCAGCGCAACCTCGCCGCGGGACAGCTGATCCACTTTGGACTGATCGACCTCGGCGCACGTCACGTCGTGGCCGAGCCCGGCGAGGCAGGCTGCGGTCGTCAGGCCGACGTAGCCGGCCCCGGCGACCCCGACGGCCGCCACGTCACACCTCCGCCACCGGCCGCAGCACCTTCCGGCCCGCGGCGACGACCTCGTCGACGGTGATGCGCAGCAGCCCGGCGGCCGGGGTGTCGGCGAACGGGTCGCCCTCCTCCCCCGCCCACAGAACGACGTGCCGGTCCTCGGTGCCCGGCGGCGGCCCCCACCGCCACGGCGGGGTCGGGCCGAACAGCAGCACCGACGGGGTGCCGTAGGCGGTGGCCAGGTGGCCGACCCCGGTGTCGCCGCTGATCACCAGCCGCGCCCCGGCCACGAGGGCGGCCAGCTCGGTCAGACCGGTGCGCCCGGCCAGCACCGCGTCCCCGCCGAGGCCGGCGGCGGCCGCGAGGTCTCCCGCGAGGTCCCGTTCCGCGGCGCTACCGGTCACCACGACGCGGTGACCAGCGCGGGAGAACTCGCGCGCCACCTCGGCGAAGCGCCGGGGCGGCCAGCGCCGTGACCCGAACGCCGCGCCGGGGTGCACGACGACCGCGTCCGCCGCCGGGCTCGGCACCCCGGGCCGGGCAAGTCCGAGGTCGTGCCGGTCGGCCGCGATGCCGTGGAACGCGAGCATCCGGCACCAGCGCAGCACCTCGTGCTGGTCCTCCCGCCAGTCCGGGCCGTCCAGATCCGGGAAGTCCGGGTGCCGGTGGGCCAGCAGCCGGTCCGGCCGCGCGGCCAGCAGATCCGTCACGCTCTCCGGGCCGCTGCCGTGCAGGTTGACCGCCAGGGCGGGCGGCGCGCCGGTCCAGCGCAGCGCGCCGAGGCCGGTCGTGGGTAGCACCCGGTCGACCGCGCCGGTGAGCGCGGCCAGCTCGTCCAGCGCCGCGGGCGCGGCGAGGGTGATCCGCGCGTCCGGGAACGCGGCCCGCAGGCCGCGCAGCGCCGGGACGGCGACCAGGAGGTCGCCCACCCCGAGCGCCCGCAGCACCAGGACGTCGCCGGTCACGGCCAGGAGCCCTCCTCGGAGTGCGCCACGACCAGTTCGCGCACCTCGCAGCCGGCCGGCTGGGACAGCGCGAACAGCACGGTCTGCGCCACGTTCTCCGGATTGTTCAGCTTCGCGTCCGCGGGCGGCTTGTACTGCTCGTCGCGGGAGTCGAAGAACGCGGTGTGCATGCCGCCGGGCACCAGCATGGTGACGCCGATGCGGCCGGCGGTCTCCGCGGCCAGCGCGCGAGTGAAGCCGACGACGCCCCACTTCGACGCGCAGTAGGCGGTGGCGTCGCTGACCGCCTTGATGCCCAGGGTGGACGCCACGGTGACGACCTTGCCGCGCGAGCGCTCCAGGTACGGCAGCGCGGCGCGCACCACGGCGGCGGTGCCGAACAGGTTGACCTTGACGACGCGCTCCCAGTCCTCTGTGGACACGTCGGTCAGCTTGCCCGGGAAGTCGATGCCCGCGGCGGTGAACACCGCGTCCAGCCCGCCGGCCTGCTCGGCCAGCTCCGCGACGGCCCGCTCGGTCTCCGCGGTGTCGGTGAGGTCGACCGGCACGTAGGGCACCCCGGCGACCGGGGGCTTGCGGTCGAGCACCAGCGGGGTCCCGCCGGCGTCCGCGACCGCCTTGACGGTCGCCGCGCCCAGCCCGGACGCGCCCCCGGTGATCAGTACCTTGCCTGGCGATGCAGCCATGTCTCCCCTTCTATCCGTTGGACACGGTCTCGATGAGCCGCGTGGTGGAGTAGCCCTCGACGGTCGGCACGAGCACGACCTTGCCGCCGTTCTCACGGATCACCTCGGCCTCGGGGAGGTCGGCGCCCTCGTAGTCGCCGCCCTTGACCCAGACGTCGGGCCGCAGCGTGCGCAGCACCTCGACCGGGGAGGACTCCTCGAACACCACGACGGCGTCGACGGACTCCAGCGCGCTGAGCACGCGCACCCGGTCGGCGGCGGTCACGACCGGGCGGCCCGGTCCCTTCAGCCTGCGCACCGACTCGTCGGAGTTGACGCACACGATCAGCGCGTCGCCCAGCTCGCGGGCGCGCCGCAGCAGGGTCACGTGACCGGGGTGCAGGATGTCGAAGCACCCGCCGGTGGCGACGACCCGGCCGCCACGGCGCCGGACCCGCTCGGCCAGCTCGAAGCCGGTCAGTCCCTCGGGCGGGCGGATCGGTTCGGCGGGCTCGGACAGCGCGGTGGCCGCGCCCGCGGCGACGAACCGGGCCGCCGACTCGACCGCGGAAGCCACGGCGTTCGGCAATGCGGCGCCCTCGAACAGCGCCGCGGTGACGGCGCTGGCGAACCGGTCGCCCGCGCCGCAGGTGTCCGGCCGGACGCTCGCCGGGACGCGGGCGGCGTTGGGCACCGGGATGGTCCGCGTGCCGGTGCCGTCGGCGAGGACGGCACCCTTGGAGCCGACGGTCACCGCGACCGCCTCGGCCGCCCATTCGGCCCGCAGCCGCTCGGCCAGCTCCTCTGGTGTGCCGGGCTCGCCGGCGAACTTGGCGGCCTCGCTGTCGTTCGGGGTGACCAGCGCGGCGCCGGGCACCGGCGGGCCGCCGCGCGGGTGCGGGTCCCACACGACCGGCGCGTCGGTCGCGGCCAGCAGCTCCCGGATCTGCGGGTGGCTCGCCACGCCGCGCCCGTAGTCGGCGACGAGGATCGCGGACGCCTCACGCAGCACAGCCACCGTGCGCTCGTCCAGCGGCTCGTGCGCGGCGCGCCCGTCGCCGTGGTCCAGTCGCACGACCGACTGCCCGGCCGCGCGGATGCGGGTCTTGCGGACGGTTTCGCCCTCCAGCGGCAGCGCGCACAGCTCGACCTCGCCGGCGAGCAGCCGGGCCAGCCGCGCCCCGCCCTCGTCCGCGCCGAGCGCCGTGACCAGCACGACGTCCGCCGCGGACCGGGCGGCCAGGCGGGCGGCGAGCCCGGCGCCGCCGGGACGGTGCCATTCGCGCCCGACGTCGACGACCGGCACCGGCGCCTCCGGGCACAGCCGGTCGGCGTTGCCGTCCACGTCGATGTCGAGCAGCGTGTCGCCGACCACCACCAGCGGGCCGGTCACGAGGGCACTCCCAGCGCCTCGTCCAGCGCGGCGCACAGGCCGTGGATCACCGCGAGGTGCGCCTCCTGCACGGTGCCGGTGCTCGGCGCGTCGATCATCACCGCGTCGTCGCTGACCGAGGACAGCGCGTTCGGGCCGGGGCCGGTCAGCGCCCACGTCGTCATGCCCAGTTCGTGCGCCGTCTTCGCCGCGGCGCACACGTTCTGGCTGCGGCCGCTGGTGGACAGCGCCATCAGCACGTCGCCGGGGCGGCCGTGCGCGCGCACCTGCCGCGCGAACACCTCCTGGTCGCCGTAGTCGTTCACGATCGCCGTGGCCGCCGAGGTGTCGGCGTGCAGGGCGATCGCCGACAGCGGCTGCCGGTCGTTGACGAACCGGCCGACGAGCTCGCCGGTCAGGTGCTGGGCCTCGGCGGCGCTGCCGCCGTTGCCGCAGGCGAGCAGCCGTCCGCCGGCCCCGAGCACCTCGGCGAGGTGACGACCCCACGCCTCGATCCTCGGCGCCAGCGCGGTCAGGTCCCGCATGGTCGCGGCCAACGCCGCGAACCGCTCTTCGATCACGCTGCACCTCCTAGTTTCTCCACGGCCCGCAGGACTTCCTCGGGCGGAACCCGGTCCAGGCACGGGTGGCCGGGCACCGGACAGGTCCGGGCCCGGGTGTCACGGCAGGGGGCGTCCTGATCGCCGAGCAGGACGAGCGGCACCCCGTAGGGCGCCCACCGCGCGGCAGGCACCACCGGCGCGAACAGCGACACCACGGGGGTGCCGACGGCCGCGGCCAGGTGCGCGGGCCCGGTGTTCGGGGCGACGGTCACGCGCGCCCCGGCGAGCACGGCCGCGAGGCCGTGCAGGTCGGTCTTCCCCGCCAGGTCCAGGCCGTGGTCACCGGCGACCCGGGCGGTCAGGTCCCGTTCGGACGGGGCGCCGGTGACGACGACCCGGTACCCGGATTCGGCGAGCAGCCGGACGACCTCCGCGTTGTGCTCGGCGGGGTACTGCCGGGCGGGCACCGACGCCGCCGGGTGCACCACGACGTAGCCGGGTTCGCCGACCAGGCCGGACACGTCCGGCAGGGGCTCGCGCACGGCCAGCCGCCCGTCGTCGCCGGGCGGCAGCTCGAACCCGGCGGCCCGCGCCAGCGACAGGGCACGTTCGGCCTCCGGCGGGTCGCCCTCGACACGGTGCCGCAGGTCCAGCAGGGATCCCGGGTAGTCCTCGCAGATGGCGCCGATCCACGGCACCCCGCACTCGCGCAGGACCAGCGCGAGCGGCAGCGGCGACTGGTGGAACGACGTGACGATCAGCGCCGCATCCGGTTGCGCCGCGCGGATGTGCGCGCGCAGTTCGGCCAGGTGGGCGGGCGTCGCCGCGGGCGGCTGCGGGTCGATCCACGGCGCGCACCACTCGACCACCTCGTCGACGCCGGGCAGCAGTTCGGCGGCCGCGCGCCCGTGCGGCCCGGCCAGGAACGTGACCGTGTCGGCCTCCGCCGCGACGGCGCGCACCAGCGGCCCGGACAGCAGGACATCGCCCGCGTTGTCCAGCCGCGCCACCAGAACCCGTGACCTCACCACTTCCGGTCCCCCATCGCCAGCCCGACCGCCTCGGCCAGGTCACCCGCCACCAGCGCGTCCCGCCGCGCGGCTTCGATCTCCGCGGCCCGCGTGCGCGGGGTCGGCACCAGGACAGCCCGCGCGCCCGCGGCGCGGGCGGCCTCGATGTCGGCGCCGATGTCCCCGATGACCACGCAGTCCTCGGGCCGCACCCCCAGTGCCAGCGCGGCGCGTGTCACCAGGCCGGGCTTGGGCTTGCGGCAGCAGCAGCCGTCGCCGTCGGCGTGCACGCACACCTGCCAGGTGCCGAACGGCCCGAGCAGCTCCTCGACGCGGGCGTTCACCGCGGCCAGCTCGTCCGGGGTGATCAGCCCGCGGGCCACGCCGGACTGGTTGCTCACCACGCCCACCGGGACGCCGGCGGCGCGCAGGCGGCGCAGCACGTCCTCGGCGCCCGGCACGGGGCGCACCTTGTCCGGGTCGTTGTTGTAGGGCTCGTCGTGGATGAGGGTGTCGTCGCGGTCGAACAGGATCGCCTTGGCGACCGGGCGCGGGCGGCGGACCCGCACCTCGCCGGTGAGCCGGTGGGCCACCGCGACGGGCGGGATCAGCACGCTCGTGACAGTCATCTTCGCCAGCTCGTCCGCCGTCTTCGGCCCGGGCAGGATGCGGCGCAGCGCGAACTCCGCGGTGAGGCCGAGCCACGCGATGCCCGCGAAGGCGGCCGGGGTGTTGCGGCGGGCGGCGGCGAACGCGAGCGCGGCCGCGCCGCTGAGGGTGGTGAGCGCGTGGCGGCCGAGACGGCCGGGACCGGCCGCGGACAGTTCCCTCCACTGTGGACCGAATTTGCGGCGCATCAGCGCGTTGTCGGCGTTGCCCCGCTGCGCGCGCACGCTGGCGAAGAAATCGCCGTGCCGCGCGGGATGCAGGGTCCGGCGGGTGCCGTGCTCCAGCCGCCACCCGGCCTGTCGGACGCGCAGCGCGAGGTCGGCGTCCTCGCGGAAGGCTCGCGGGAACCGCTCGTCGAAACCGCCCACGGCGGCGAGAACCGCGCGCCGGTAGGCCATGTCCGCGGTGATCCACTCCGCGGTGGCGAGCCCGGCGGTGTCCCGTTCCAGATCGGTGGGGCGGCGGCCGCCGGTCGGCCCGGGCACCACGATCCGGCCCTGCGAGGCGGCCACGTCGGGAGCCAGCGACTCCAGGTCGGTCACCAGCCGGGACGGCCAGTCGGCGGTGGTGCGGACGTCGTCGTCGAGGAACGCGATCCACTCGGTGTCGGCGGCGCGCCAGCCCACGTTGCGCGCCGCGGCCGGGCCGCGGCCGCCGGAGCGCAGCACGCGCACCTTCAGGTTCGTGTCGGGCAGCGGCAGGTCGCCGGGCTCGGGGCGGTCGTCGACGACGATGACCTCCGCCGGTCCCGGTCCGATGCCGTGGCCGAGCGCGGACAGCAGTGCCCGGAGGCTGTCCCGGCCGGTCGTCGGGACAACCACGGTGTAGGCCGTCATGCCGGCCTCCGCACCACGAACGGGCCGATGGCGAGCAGGTCGATGGGGCTGGAGCCGAAGCACTCCAGCGCGTCGCGGGGCGAGTCGACCATCGGGCGGCCCGCGGTGTTGAGGCTGGTGTTGACGACGACGGGAATGCCGGTGCGGGCGGCGAACTCGTCGAGCATCCGCGCGACCAGCGGCTCGTCGGCCGGGTCCACCGTCTGGATCCGCGCGGTACCGTCCACATGGGTCACCGCCGGGATGCGGTCCCTCCACTCCGGACGGACGTCGTGCACGAACAGCATGTGCGGACTGGGCACCGGGCCGCGCTCGAACAGCTCCCGAGCCCGGTCGGCGAGGACCATGGGCGCGACCGGGCGGAACTGCTCGCGGCCCTTGACGTCGTTGAGGCGTTCCAGGTTGCGCCGGTGGCCGGGGTGCGCGAGCAGCGAGCGGTGGCCCAGCGCACGCGGGCCGAACTCGGCGCGGCCCTGGAACCAGGCCACGATCTCGTCGTCGGCGAGCGCCTGCGCCACGGTGGCGGCGAGGTCGTCCGGCCGGTCGTAGGGCAGCCGCGCGGTCTCGAGCGCCTGCTGGATCTCCGCGTCGGTGAAGCCCCGGCCGAGGTCGGCGCCCGGCATCGGCGCGGCCGGTTCGCCCAGTTCCGCGGCGAGGTGCAGGGCGGCGCCCAGAGCGGTGCCCGCGTCGCCCGCGGCGGGCTGCACCCAGATCTCGTCGAACGGGCCTTCGGCGAGCAGCCGGGTGTTGGCCACGCAGTTCAGCGCGATGCCGCCGGCCATCGTGAGCCTGGACTGCCCGGTCTGGGCGTGCAGCCAGCGCAGCAGGTCGAGCAGGACCTCTTCCAGCCGCTGCTGCACGCTGGCCGCGAGGTCGGCGTGCTCGGGCCGGAAGTCCGCGCCGGGTTCACGGCGCGGCGCGAACCGGGTCAGATCCACCGGCGCGGCAAGGAAACCGCCGTCCGGCAACGCGGCGAGCACCTCGGACAGCTCGTCGCGGAACCGCGGTTTCCCGTACGAGGCAAGGGCCATCACCTTGTACTCGTCGCTGGAGCGGGCGAACCCGAGGTGCTCGGTGAGGTCCTCGTAACGCAGGCCGAGCGAGTGCGGCAGCCGTTGCGCGGCCAGCTCGACCAGCTTGCCGTCGCGGTACTCGCCGGCCAGGTAGGACGTCGCCTCGCCGCGGCCGTCCGCGACCAGGACGGCCGCGTCGCCGAACGGCGCGGCCAGCCCGCTGGACGCGGCGTGCGCGACGTGGTGGCGGACGAACCGCACCTTCGCCGGGTCGAGGCCGGGCAGCGCGGTCTTCAGGAAGTTCGGCGCGCGGCGCGCGTACGTGGTGCGCAGCTCCTCCCAGCCCGGGTCGACGCCGTCGAGGTCGTGGTCGACCAGGGCCGGGTCGTAGGAGTAGCCGACGGCGTCCAGGTCCGCGGGCTCCAGGCCGGCCTGGGCCAGGCACCAGCGGGCGGCCTGCTCGGGGAGTTCCCAGGTGGCGAACGGGACCGGGCGCTTGCCGTGCTTGCGGCGGCTGAACCGCTCCTCCTCGGCGGCGGCGACCACCCGGCCGTCCACCACGAGGGCGGCGGCCGGATCGTGGAACACCGCGTTGATCCCGAGGATCCGCAAGCTCGTTACCTCCACATCCGGTTACCACTGCTACTTAGCGCTACCCCTGCTACTCCTCGTCTAAACGAGACTGAGGTGGGTGGTGAACCACTCCAGTATCCGGCGCAGGCCCTCGTGCAGCTCCACCCTCGGCTGCCAGCCCAATTCCCGTTGCGCCACCGCGATATCGGGGCAGCGTCGTTGCGGATCGTCCACCGGGGCCGGGATGCCGCGCACCGGCACGCTGGTGCCTGCCAGCCGCTGGATTTCCCCGACCAGGTCGCGAATGCGGAGTTCGTGCGGGTTGCCGAGGTTGACCGGTCCCGGGAAATCGCTGTCCGCCAGCGCCAGCAGGCCGTCGACGGTGTCGTCCACATAGCACAGGGAGCGGGTCTGGGCGCCCTCGCCGGCGATGGTGACCGGCTCGCCGGTGAGGACCTGCTTGATGAACGTCGGGATCGCGCGGCCGTCGTCGGCCCGCATCCGGGGGCCGTAGGTGTTGAAGATGCGGGCGATGCCGGTGTTCACACCACGGGCGCGGCGGTAGGCCGCGGTGAGCGCTTCGGCGTAGCGTTTGGCCTCGTCGTAGACGCTGCGCGGGCCGACCGGGTTCACGTTGCCCCAGTAGGTTTCGCGCTGCGGGTGTTCCCGCGGGTCGCCGTAGACCTCGCTGGTCGAGGCCAGCACGAACCGGGCGCCGTTGGCCTGCGCGAGGTCCAGCGCTTGGTTGGTGCCCGCCGCGCCGACCTGCAGCGTCTCCACCGGCAGGCGCTCGTAGTCGCGTGGCGAGGCGGGGCTGGCCAGGTGCAGCACCAGGTCCACGTGGCCGGTGATGTCCAGTCCACGGGCGACGTCGGCCTCGACGAAGCGGAAGTCGCCGCGCAGGTGCGCGATGTTGTCCGCGCGGCCGGTGGACAGGTTGTCCACGCAGGTGACGCGCATGCCGCGGGCGAGCAGGCGGTCGCAGAGGTGGGAGCCGACGAAGCCCGCTCCACCCGTGACGACCGCATGCCCTGGCACGCACTCCTCCTACCCGGCGGAGTCACTTCGAAACGCTACGGAGGTACTTCTCCTACGCCAGGGCTAACAGGGCGAGTGCCGCGGCGGCTCCGCAGACACCCAGAGTCTGCTTGCGGCTGAGGCGTTCACCCAGGAAGAGCAGTGCGAGCACCACGGGGATGGCCGGGTAGAGGGCGGCCAGGACGGTCGCGACGGCGAGCAGCTGCTGGTGGGTGGCGACCCAGTAGAGCACGATCGCGACGCTGCCGAGCGCGCCCGCGGCGGCGGCCGGCCAGGCGAGGCGGGGCCGCAGCGCGAGCGGGGTGCGCGTGCCGAGCACGAGGGGCAGGATGACGGCCACGGACGCGGCGCGGCTGACGACGATCGGCCAGAGCCCGGCGTCCAGCGGCACGGGTTTCATGGCGAGGAACTGGATCGCGAAGCCGGCCCCCGCGACGAGCGCGTCCCGGATGCCCGGCCCGGCGGGACGCCCGCCGCCGGAGACGAGCCAGATGGCGGGCAGGGCGAGCACGATGCCCGCGATCGCCGCGGGCGAGGGCCGTTCCCCGAGGAAGGCCAGCCCGGCGACGACGGGCAGCGCGACGGCGCCGACGTCGCTGACGGGCACCACGACGCTCAGCGCGTCCCGGCTCATGGCCCGGTAGAGGAACCCGACGCCGATCCCCGTGCCGGCGCCGGAGAGCGCGCCCCACCAGATGCCGTGGCTCGTGGGAGCCGACCAGACCAGGGCGACGAGCAGGGTGACGAGGGTGCCGCCGAGCTGCGCGTAGAGGGAAACGGTCAGCCCAGGCGCCCGGCGCGCGACGACGCCGTTGACGAAGTGGGTGACGCCGAAGCACCCGGCCGAGGCAAGGGCGAGCAGCTCCCCGGTCATGAGGGACCTCCGATGCCGGACAGACCGCCCGCGACGGCAGCAGGCGCGGCGGCCAGGCGCATCGACCCGCCGCCAGGCTGCCCAGAACGCGACTCCGCGGCGCCGGCTCCCGCAGGAGCCACCACGCACCGGGGGCACCCCGCGCCACGGCGCCGCGCAGCGGCCACTGCCCGCGCCGGACCAGGGCCTTGCTCATCGGTCATCAGCGGCCTCCCGCGCACGGCAACGCCCGCGCCACCCGGCCGCCCCGCCTCCAATGCCGGACAGCCCACCCGCGACGGCAGACCACCCAGAAGCCGATTCCGCGGCTCCCGCGCAAACCACCAGGCACCGGGAGCACGCGCAGCGGCGCCGCGCCACCGATCGCCCCCGACCAGGGCATTGCTCATCGGACATCGGCAGCCTCCCGCGCGCGGCAACGCCCGCGCCACCCGGCCGCCCCGCCTCCGCTGCCTGGCAGCGGCCTTCCGCACCTGGCAGACGGTTCTCGGGTCCACTGCCCCGCGCAGGCCGAGCGTCCCACCCCTGCTCAACCCTCATCAGCGGCCTCCCGCGCCCGGCAGGCCGCCCCCACCGGGCACACCTCTCCCTCCGCCACGCACGCCTCGCGGTCGCACAGCCGGCACAGGCGGTCGGCCTCCGGGAGTTGCTCGTACGCCGCCGTCAGCAGCTTCCCCGCCAGCTCCGCGAACACCTCCCGCTCCCGCTCGTCGAGCGCCGCCGTCAGCGATCCGAGCCGCCCGCCGCGGCGGCCGAGGATCCGCCCCGCGGTCTCGGCGCCGGCCGGGGTCAGGTGCACGGCGACCGCCCGCGCGAGGGTGGGCCGCCGCTCGACCAGGCCCCGCCGCTCCAGCGCGTCCACCATCCGCGCGGCGGCCGGCTGGCTCAGGCCGACCCGCCGCCCCAGCTCGGTCACCGAGAGCCCGGGCGCGGTGGACAGCACCACCAGCGCGGCCGATCCGCTCACGCTCGTGCCCGCGGCGGCCGTCGCGTCGGTCAGGGCGAGGTCGTTGACCGTCAGTGCGAGAGCGCCGAGTAGATTCGCCAGCCTTTCTTCATGCATGACTCATGCATAGGTCATCGGGGTGGGATCCGCAAGTCGGCGGGGTGAACGCGAATAACTCGCCCGCCCGAGGGAAGCCCCCCGTCTGCACGCACAACCCAATTGCAACTTTCCTTCGTTTCCAAGGGAGATCTCTGTGTTCCGACACACGAAACTGCTGCAGTTCGAGGCAAAGCCGGAGCGTCCGGACCCGTACTACGCGCGCAAGCTGCAGGAGCTCATCGGCGGGGCCTACGGCGAGATGACCGTGACCATGCAGTACCTGTTCCAGGGCTGGAACTGCCGCATCGAGGGCAAGTACAAAGACCTGATCATGGACACCGCGACCGAGGAGATCGGTCACGTGGAAATGCTGGCCACCATGGTCGCCCGCCTGCTGGAGGGCGCGCCGGCCACCGCGACCGCGGAAGCCGCCAAGGACCCGGTGATGGCCGCAGTGCTGGGCGGGATGGACCCGCAGCAGGCCATCGTCTCCGGCGGCGGCGCCGTCCCCGCCGACTCCAACGGCACCCCGTGGAACGGCAAGTACATCGTCGCCTCCGGAAACCTGCTGGCCGATTTCCGGGCCAACGCCGCGGCCGAGGCGCAGGGCCGGCTGCAGACCGCCCGGTTGTACAACATGACCGACGACCCGGGCGTGAAGGAGATGCTGAAGTTCAACCTGGCCCGGGACACCGTGCA
>NZ_JBEXTX010000104.1:0-28643 GCF_040614175.1 Amycolatopsis sp. NPDC006131 | reverse complement strand
CGTCATCTGGGCACTGCTGCGCGACGGCCGCGAATTCCACCACTCACCGCCGCCCATCAGCCCTACAGCTGCTTGACACGATCATTGAGACTCCCCGGGAAATCAGTGATCGTTTCCCGGACGAGACGGCGGCTGCGGATGTGACAGCGCTACCCGGCGGTGATCTCGGCGGCGGTGCGGCAACCTGCGGTGGCGAGGTCGAGGTTGGCCAGCGAGGCCAGGTGCGCGGTTTCGTCGGCGGCGGCCACGCAGTCGCTCACCGGGTGGACGACGAACCCGAGGTCGGTGGCGTGGCGCGCGGTCTGCTCGACGGTCAGGTTGGTGGCCACCCCGGTGACGTACAGGGTGGTGATGCCGGCGTCGCCGAGGCGGGCCGCGAGGTCGTTGCCGGCGAGCCCGGAGAGCTTCTGGTTGTCGGCGACGTGGTCGGGCTTGGCGAGGTGGGTCATTTCGGGGATGAGCTGGGTGCCCGCGGCGCCGGGCCGGAACTGCTCCTGCGCCTGGCCGACGGCGGTCATGAACGCGGTGTTGCGCACGAGCCTGCCCTCGTCCTCGGGGATCGTGAAGCGGGTGAAGTAGATGGGGATGCCGGCGCCGGCGGCCCACTCGTGGAACCGGACCGCGCGGCCGACGACCCCGCTGCGCTCGACGGGCGCGGCGAGCATGCCGCCGAAGAAGCCCTCCGGTTTGATGACGTTGACCTGCCAGTGCAGGGCGAGCACGGCGCTGTGTTCGACGGTCATCTCCCGAGCCTATCGGCGGCCTACAGTGGGAGGCAGAAGTTTCTGCGGGGAAGGGAGCAGGCCATGGCCGTCCAGCTCAACCACACGATCGTCGAGGCCCGCGACCGGGAGGCGACGGCGAAGTTCCTGACGGAGATCCTCGGGCTGCCGGATCCGGTGCCGTACGGCCCGTTCCTGGTGGTGCAGACCTCGAACGAGGTGTCGCTGGACGTGGTCGGCACCGACGGGCCGGTGCACCCCCAGCACTACGCCTTCCTGGTGAGCGACGCGGAGTTCGACAGCATCTTCGAGCGGATCACCTCGCGCGGGCTGGAGTACTGGGCGGACCCGTTCGGCCGGGAGCCGGGCCGCATCAACCACCACGACGGCGGCCGCGGCGTGTACTGGAACGACCCGAACGGGCACCGGCTGGAGATCATCACCAAGCCGTACGGGGGCTGACCGCGCGCCGGGTCTGCGACGATGGCCGCGTGGACGAGGAAGTCATCCCCATCCTGCGGGTGGCGGACGCCGCGGCGGCGGTCGCCTGGTACGAGCGGCTGGGGTTCACCAAGCAGTGGGAGCACCGCTTCGAACCGGAGCTGCCCGCTTTTGTCGAGGTTGCCAGGGGTCGCGTGCGGTTGTTCCTGTCGGAGCACACGGGCGACGCGCGCCCGGACACGTTGGTCTACCTGCGATTGCGGGATGTGGACGCCATCGCCGCCGCGTTCGGCGTGCCGGTGGAGGAGGCTCCGTGGGCGCGGGAGATCGAGCTGCGCGACCCCGACGGCAACCGGCTGCGGATCGGCACGCCGACGGAGTGAGCGCTGCGCCGGGCCCGGCAACCGGCAGGTTCATCCAGGTTGGCAAGGCCTAGACGAGTGATGCGTAACTCTGTTAGTGGTCGTAGGCGGTCAGGGATCGGGTGGTGGGTTGGCCTTTGAGGGTGTCGTTGACCGATTCGATGAGCTGGCGGATCAGCCGGACGCCGCGCTCGGTGAGGTAGTGGTCGAGTTCGCGGGAGACGTAGCCCTTGTCGGCGATGATCAGCAGTCCGGGGCCCTCGGCGAGCAGGTGGGGTTCGTGGTCGCAGATCACCATGAGTACCTGCCGCTCGTCGAACGGTGGGCAGGGAGCGGCCACACTCCACCGGGGTGAAGTCGACGATCCAGGTGGCGTCGGTCCACAGGTCGGTATCGGCTGCGAGCCAGCGCATCACCTGTTTGACCAGTGGCAATGCGGCACGCGGGCGACGGTTGTAGCCGGACTGGCCGGGCAAGTACCGGAACGCGCCGGGCATCCGGACGGGCAGGAACCGCGACCACCGGGCCTCGGAGGTGAACCCCAGCAACGCCTGAGCCACGGCCAGGGTGACCACCTCGGCGTCGGTCAGCCTCGGTGGCCGGCCAGCCGACGCTGGCCCGCCAAGCGGTCGTGTTCAGGTCTGTCGTCACAAACGGATCTTGAACACCCTTCGTCCGTCTCTAGTGCGAACGGGCGGTTCAGGCGCCGGAGTGGTCCGGCAGGAGCCGAGCCGCCAGTGATCGTGCCGTGGCGCTGAGCGTGGCCGTGTCCAGCCCGGTCCGGCTCATGAACACGAGCCCTTGTTGCGCGGCTAGGAGAGCCCGCGCGAGTTCGATCGGTTCCGTTCCGGCCGGCAGGTCGCCCTCGCGTTGGGCTCGGGCGACGCAGTCGCCGATCAGCGCGGTGGTCGTCTCGTAGGCGCGGTGGGCATGGTCGAGGACTTCCGGATCGGCGTTACCGAGTTCGCTGGTGCTGTTGGCCAACAGGCAGCCACGCCGCACGCCGGAGTCGTCGACCGGTGCTTCGAGGAGCATGCGCAGTGCGTCCAGGGCCCGCGGCGCCTCGGCGAGGGCTTCCCGGAGACGGCGGTGGTTGTCGTCGGTGTAGGCGCGCAGCGCCCGGAGGAAGAGCTGGCGCTTGTCGCCGAACGCCGCATACAGGCTGCCCTTGCCGAGGCCGCTGACCCGCATCAGGTCTTCCAGCGAGGTCGCCGCGTAACCGGCGTCCCAGAACTGATCACGGACGGCGTTCAGCACCTGCTTCTCGTCGAACGATCGCGGACGTGCCATGCGGACAGGATATCGAGTTCTTGACCGCGCGGTCCAGCATGCTTATGGTGGACCGCGCGGTCAAGAACTCCTTGGCACGTTGCACGCGAGGAAGCAGGAAAGACATGGGAAAGCTGGACGGCAAGGTGGCGATCGTGACCGGCGGGTCGCGGGGCATCGGGGCGGCCTCGGCGCTGGCGCTGGCCGACGAGGGCGCCGACGTCGCGATCAGCTACTCGGCCTCGGCGGACCAGGCCAAGGCTGTGGTCGCCGACCTGGAGGCGAAGGGGGTGCGGGCGGCGGCTTTCCAGGCCGACCAGGCGGACGCGGCGCAGGCGGCGGGCTTGATCCACCACGTGGCCGAGCAGTTCGGGAAGCTGGACATCCTGGTCAACAACGCGGCCGTGAGCGGTGGCGGCCTCGTGGGCAGCGAGCCCGTCGACCAGGCCGCCATCGAGCGGCAGCTCGCCGTCAACTACACCAGCGTGGTGGCCGCGGTCCAGGCGGCGGTGCCGTTGCTGCCCGATGGCGGGCGGATCGTCAGCATCAGCTCAGGCGTGGCCACCCGGGCGGGTTTCCAGGGGATGGCGTACTACACGGGCACGAAGTCGGCCCTCGAGGGCTTCAGCCGGGGCGCGGCCCGCGATCTGGCGCAGCGGGGCATCACGGTCAACGTCGTCCAGCCCGGGTTCGTCGACACCGACGGAAACCCCGCCGACGGCCCGGCCGCGTCCACGTTCCTCCCGACCGCGGCGATGGGCCGGTACGGCAGGCCGGAGGAGATCGCCGCGGGCGTCGTCTTCCTCGCCAGCCCGCAGGCCTCCTACGTCACCGGCGCGGTGCTGCGGATCGACGGCGGATACGCGGCATAGCCCGACCGCGCGAAGTTAACCCCGCATGACCTGATCCGTCCGCCCGAGGCGATCACCGATACACCACGTTAACGCCCGCGAAGCGGTCGTGACACCGCTGCCGGGTGCACTGTTCCACGACCCGCACCAGTTGCGGGGCGCGTCTAGGGTTCCGCCACCGCCGGGTGGGTCTGGTCCGAGAGACGCAGGCGGTCCGCGCCGGATGCGGAACCGTTCCACGGCGGGAGAAAAGCCCGGGAGGCCATCACGGCCCCGGGCTGCGTGCGTGGTCCGGGGATGATCCGGAGGTGGGTATGTCCGTCACGCATCCCCAGACCACGCCAGACGCCGACGCCGGGGACCTCTCCGGCTTCGGCTACGGCCAGCAGCTGAAACGCAAGATCGGGTCCTACGGGTCGTTCGCCGCGGGGTTCTCCTTCGTCTCCATCCTCACGACCGTCTTCCAGCTGTTCTTCTTCGGCTTCTCCTTCGCAGGCCCGGCGTTCTTCTGGACCTGGCCGATCGTGCTGGCCGGGCAGCTGCTCGTCGCGCTGTGCTTCGCCGAGCTGGCGGCCCGCTACCCGATCTCGGGCGTCATCTACCAGTGGTCGAGCCGTCTCGGGGGGCGGCTGTGGGGCTGGACCGCGGGCTGGCTGATGATCGTCGCGCAGACGGTCACCCTCGCCGGCGCCGCGATCGCCCTCCAGGTCGTGCTGCCGCCGGTCTGGTCCGGCTTCCAGCTGATCCCCGGCGACTCCGCGCTGACCTCCCCCACCGGCGCGGCCAACGCCGTCCTGCTGGGCGTGCTGCTGCTGGCCGTCACCACGGCGATCAACGCGATCGGCGTGCGCCTGATGTCGGTGGTCAACAGCGTCGGCGTCACCTGCGAGCTGGTGGGTGTCGCGCTGTTGTGCGTCGCGTTGTTCTCCCGCGCCGAGCGCGGCCCCGGCGTGGTGCTGCAGACGCAGGGCGTCGAGGGCCACAGCTACCTGTGGGCGTTCGCGGTGTCCGGGTTGATGGCCGCCTACGTGCTGGTCGGCTTCGACAGCGCGGGCGAGCTGTCCGAGGAGACGCACAACCCGCGCCGCACCACGCCGCGCACCATCCTGCGCGCGGTGCTGATCTCCGGTCTCGGCGGCGCGCTCATGCTGCTGGCCACCCTGATGGCCGCGGGCAGCGTCACCGACGGCAGCCTCGGCGACCCGGCACTGGGCCTGCCCGGGGTGCTGATGAGCCGCCTCGGCGACACGCTCGGCCGGGTTTTCCTGGTGGACGTCGCGATCGCGGTGACGGTGTGCACGCTGGCGATCCAGACCGCCGCCACCCGGATGGTGTTCTCGATGGCCCGCGACCGCGTCCTGCCCTTCGCCGGCGGCCTGGCGAAGGTCAACCCGCGCACCGGCACCCCGGTCCGCGCCTCGGTCGTGGTCGCGGTCGTCGCGGCGGCGGTGCTGCTGATCAACATCGGCAACCCGGCGCTGTTCACGACCGTCGCGAGCGTCTGCATCATGCTGCTGTACTTGGCCTACCTGATGGTGACGCTGCCGCTGCTGATCCGCCGCCTGCGGGGTGAGCTGCCTGCCGCGCCGGGCTATTTCAGCCTCGGCCGCTGGGGTGTGGTCGTCAACGTGCTCGCGGTGGTGTGGGGCGCGGCGATGGCGGTGAACCTGGGCTGGCCGCGAGCCGAGGTGTTCGATCCCGAGGGCGGGCACCCGTACCTGCAGTGGTTCGCTCCCCTGTTCCTCGCCGGCACGCTGCTCGTCGGCGCGCTCGCGTACGCAGTGCAGGCGCGCCGCCCCGCGCTGGCGCCGGTTCTGGAGGGTGCCGCGTGAGCGAGGTACTGCTGTCCCACGAGATCCCCGGCGGCGCCGCCTGGTCGGTCCTGGTCCGCGGTGGCCGGGAGCTGAAGCTGACCGCCACCGGTGACGGCGCGAACTGCTCGACGCTGCTGTTCGCCGCGCACCACCCCGTGGACCGGCTCAACGTCCCGGACACGTTGAAAGCGCAGATGAGCGCCCGGATCCAGGCGCCGATGGTGCTGATGTCCGATCGCGGCACCGCGTTGTGCTCGATCACCGGGTCGTCCCTGGACTGGCACGACGCGCTCAGCGGCCACTCCGTCGACGTCGCGCAGTACGGTCCCTCGTCCTATTCGGCCGATCGCAACGCGTGGCGCCGGTCCGCCCGCGACGGTTTCCTGAGCGAGCTGCGCAAGCACGGCCGCGGGCCCGCGGACCTGCACGCGTGTGTCAACTTCTTCAGCAAGGTCGCGATCTCCGGCGAGGGCGTGCTGACCTTCGCGCCCGGACACGCGTCGGCGGGCGACTGGGTGGCCCTACGGGCGGAGATGGACGTGCTGGTCGTCCTGTCCACGTCGCCGCACCCGCTCGATCCACAGTGGAACCCCGGCGGCGTGCTGGCCGAGGTCCGGCCCGCTCCCGTCCCCGGCGAGGACGATCCGTCGTGGACGTTCCGCGACGAGAGCACCCGCGCCCTGCGAGCCGCCCGGGAGGTGCTGGCATGACCGGCACGATCACCGAAGCCGCCCTCGACACGACCGTCGCCGACGGTGACGGTTTCCTCGGCACCATCCCGGCCGGCGGCACGTTCCGGATCGTCGACCTGCACGGCAACCAGGCCGTGGACACCCTGTTCTACGACGCCGCCGACATCGACAACCGCTACAGCGCGATGGACACCGTGCGGGAGCAGGGCAGCGCCTACCTCACCACCGGGTCGCGCCTGCTGTCGGTGAACCTGGACGTGCTGGCCACGATCACCGCCGACACCTGCGGCCGCCACGACACCCTGGGCGGGGCGTGCGCACAGGAGTCCAATGTGGTCCGGTACGGCGAGCACACCCGTCACCAGCACGCCTGCCGGGAGACGTTCCTGCGCTACGGGGCGCAGGTGGGCATCGGCGCGCGGCAGCTCGGGCACAACATCAACTTCTTCATGAACGTGCCGCTGACCGCCGAGGGCGGGCTGACGTTCGAAGACGGCCTGTCCGCGCCGGGCAAGTACGTCGAAGTGCGCGCCGAGCGCGACCTGTACGTGCTGATCAGCAACTGCCCGCAGCTGAACAACCCGTGCAACGGCTGGAACCCGACGCCGGTGCGGCTGCTGGGCTGGTGGTGACCGTGGAGGTACTGACGCCAGGCACGCAGACGACGGTGCAGGACCTGACGGGCCGGGGCGGCATGTGGGACGTCGGGGTGCCCCCCTCGGGCGCGTGGGACGACCTGTCCTTCGCGCTGGCCAACGCCGCGGTGGGCAACCCGCCGCACGCGGCCGGCCTGGAAGCGGTGGTCACCGGGCCGGTGCTGCGCTTCGACCGGCGCACCACGGTGTGCCTGACCGGTGCGACGCACCGGGCCACGGTGGACGGCCGTCCGCTGCGCCCGGGGATCGTCACGCCGGTGGCGGCGGGGTCGGTGCTCGACGTCGGCCCGTGCGACGGGCCCGGGATGCGCGCGTACCTGGCGGTCGCGGGCGGGATCCGGGTACCGGAGGTGTTCGGCAGCCGCGCCACGTTCCTGCTCGGCGGCTTCGGCGGGCTGGACGGCCGCGCGCTCGCCGCCGGGGACGAGCTGACCGTCGGACGCACCGAGAACCTGGGCGCACCGATGGACGTGGCACCGATCCTGCCCCGCATCGGGTCCGAGTGGACGGTCCGGGTGCTGGCCGGGCCACACGGCGCTCCCGAGTACCTCACCGAGGAGGGCGCGCGGGAGCTGCTGGAAACACCGTGGACGGTCGACCACCGCGCCGACCGCACGGGTGTGCGGCTGACCGGTCCCCCGCCGAAGTGGTCGCGGCGCGACGGCGGCGAGGCGGGCCTGCACCCGTCGAACATCCACGACAGCGCCTACCCGGTGGGCGGGATCATGCTGTCCGGCGACACGCCGGTCGTGGTCGGCCCGGACGGCCCGAGCCTCGGCGGGTTCGTGGTGCCGTTCACCGTGATCCGCGCGGACCGCTGGAAGCTGGCGCAGGCCCGGCCGGGCGACCCGGTGCGGCTGGTGCTGGTGTCACCGGCGGAAGCGGAGGCGATCAACGCGGAGCGGGCGGCACTGTTGGCCGATCCCCGGGCAGCCGTCGCGGCCGAGTTCGCGGGCACGCCCGCTCCGGCGCCGGTGCTGCCCGCACCGCGCGCGGAGTTGTTGCGGGAGCACGGTTTCCTGCGGGAGCGGGCGGACCCGGCGGTGGTGATGCGCCGGGCCGGCGACCACCACCTGCTCGTCGAAGCCGGGCCGGCGGTGCTGGACCTGCACGTGCGGGTGTGGGTGCACCTGCTCGCCCAGGCGCTGCGCGCGTCGGTGACCGACGGGGTGACCGAGATCGTGGAGGGCGTGCGCTCGCTGCTGGTCCAGGTGGATCCGGACCGGCTGCCGCTGGAGCGGCTGGCCGGGCTGCTCGACGAGCTGGCCGGCGCGGTGCCCGATCCGGCCGGGGTGACGCTCGACGTGCGGGAGGTGACGCTGCCGATCGCGTTCGATCACCCGGCCGCGCACGAGGCGATGGCACGGTACACGCGCTCGGTGCGGCCGGACGCGCCGTGGTGCCCGGACAACGTCGAGTTCATCCGGCGCATCAACGACCTGCCGGTGCGGGACGACGTGTTCCGGATCCTGCGTGAGGCGACCTACCTGGTGATCGGGCTGGGCGACGTCTACCTGGGCGCCCCGGTGGCGTTGCCGATCGATCCGCGGCACCGGCTGGTGACCACGAAGTACAACCCGGCGCGCACGTGGACGCCGCAGAACGCCGTCGGCATCGGCGGCGCGTACCTGTGCGTGTACGGGATGGAAGGCCCCGGTGGCTACCAGCTGGTGGGGCGGACGGTCCCGGTGTGGCGGCACGTGCCGGGTTCGGCCGAGCCGCCGTGGTTGCTGCGCCAGTTCGACCGTCTGCGGTTCACGCCGGTCACCGCGGAGGAACTCGCCGATCTGCGGGCCGACGTCAAGGCCGGACGATCCGGGCTGGAGACGAGCCCAGCGAAGTTTTCCTTGTCCGAAGTGGACGAGCTGGAGTCGAAGCACCGCGAGGAGATCGCGTTGTTCCGCAAACGCAGGCAGGCGGCGTTCGACGCCGAACGGGAGAGGTGGGATCGTTGACTCCGCTGGTTGCCTTGAAGGCGGCGCGGGAGGTGGACCAGCCCGCGTTCATCTCGCTGCTGGACGAGGACCGGGTTCAGTCCACGTCGGACGGTCCGCTGGCCGGGATTCCGTTCGCGGTGAAGGACAACATCGACGTCGCCGGGGCGCCGACCACCGGCGGGTGCCCGGCGCGGGACACGCCGGCGACGGCGAACGCGTTCGCCGTGCAGCGGTTGCTGGACCGCGGCGCGGTGCCGATCGGCAAGACCAACCTGGACCAGTTCGCCACCGGCCTGGTCGGCACCCGCTCCCCCTACGGCGCGTGCCACAGCGTCTTCTCGCCGGCGCACGTCAGCGGCGGGAGCAGTTCGGGCAGCGCGGTGGCGGTCGCGCTCGGGGTGGTGCCGTTCGCCCTGGGGACGGACACCGCGGGCAGCGGCCGGGTCCCGGCGGCGTTCAACGGCCTGATCGGGGTGAAGCCGACCCGGGGGCTGGTGTCCACGCGCGGCTTGCTGCCCGCGTGCCCGTCGCTGGACTGCATCACCACGCTGACCAGGACGGTCGCCGAGGCGCGGCCGGTGCTGGACGCGCTGGTGGCGTTCGACGAGGCCGATCCGTGGTCGCGGCACGCGCCCGCGCTGCTGCCGCCGGGCGTCGCGCGCCGGATGCGGGTGATCGCGGCGCCGGACGGCCCGCTCGACCTGGATCCGGAGCACGAAGCGGCGTGGCTGGACGCCCTCACGCACGCGGCGCGGGTCGCGCACGTGGTGCGGGTGGACGTCGCGCCGTTCCTGGCGGCCGCGCGGCTGCTCTACGAGGCGGCGTTCGTGGCCGAGCGGCTGGCGGCGTTCGGGCACCTGCTCGACGGGCCGGGTGTGGACCCGACGGTACGGGGCATCGTGCGGGGCGCGGACCGGTACTCGGGCGCGGACGCCTTCGCGGGCCTGCACGAGCTGGCCCGGTTGCGGCGGCTCGCGGAGCGGGCCTTCACCGGCGCGGACGCGCTGCTGCTGCCGGTGACGCCGGGGCATCCCACGCTGGCTGAGGTCGCGGCCGATCCGGTCGGGGTCAACACGCGGCTGGGCACGTTCACGAACATGGCGAACCTGCTCGACCTGTGCGCGGTCGCCGTGCCTGCCGGGTCGCGGGCCGACGGGCTGCCGTTCGGGGTGCAGCTGCTCGCGCCGGCGTTCGCGGACGGCCCACTGCTGGACCTGGCCGCGCGGTGGACGGGCGAGACCGTGGCGCCACCCTCCGCGCGCACGCTGCTGGCCGTCGCGGGCGCACACCTGTCCGGTCAGCCGGCGAACGGCGACCTGGTGCGGCTGGGCGGGGTGCTGCACAGCCGGGCCCGCACCGGGCCCGGCCACCGCGTGTACACAGTGGACGGTCCGTTCCCGCGGCCGGGGCTGCTCCACACGGGAGACGGCCCGGCGGACGGGATCGAGCTGGAGGTGTGGGACCTGCCGGAGGCGGCGATCGGCGCACTGCTGCCGACGATCGCACCGCCCCTGCACCTGGGCCCGTTGACGCTCGACGACGGGTCCACTGTGCTCGGTTTCGTGGCCGACACCGCGTGCGCGGACCCCACCAGGGACATCACCGCGCACGGCGGCTGGCGGGCGTACATGTCGAGCTGACACGACGGGCGCCCGTCAGGAGTGGACGGGCGCCCGTCGTCGTCAGTAACCGCGGTAGCCGCTGCCCTTGAGCATCGACTTCAGTCCGGGGTGACCGTCGAAACCGCCGTAGCGGCTGATGGTGTAGCGCACTCCGGCGATGATGTTGTGCACCGGGTTGAAGATGTCGTCGTAGCCGGGGAGCTTGTGCGCGTTGAAGGTCGAGTCGATGCACTGCATCAGCCCCTTGGAGGGGTGACCTGCGCGCCAGTTGCTGTCCCAGCGGTTGACGGCCTGGGGGTTGCCGCTCGACTCCTTGTCGATGATCGTGCGGATCGCCTGCACGTCACCGCCGTCGACCGGCACGCCCTCCGCCCGCATGACGCGGATTGCCTCGTTGATCCAGCCGGCGAGTTCGTCGCCGGTGGTGTCGAAGACCTCCGGGGCGGGAGCCGGCGCCGCGGCGGGGGTTTCCGCGGCGACGGTCTCCGTCGCGGCCACCTCGGGGGCGGCGGTCTCGGGGGCGGCGGGGATGTCCAGGACCGTCGCCGGCGTGGTGACGATCCACGTCGACGGCGGCCCGAGGACCGGGAGGGCCGGGGTTGCGTCGGCGACCGGGGCAGCGCCGGCGACGGGCGCCGGGGGAACGGCTTCGCCGCCGGTGCTCGCCATGGCGAGCGGGCTGGCGGAGCCGGCCATGGACATCATGAGCAGGCCCGCCGAAACGGACGTGCGCGTGCTGATCCGGCCGAGGTTCTTCGGTTTGGCTGCGTGCCGCGGGCGGTACCTGTCCGGGGAAAACAGGGCCGCCTTTCGGGGAGCACGGTTAGTGGAATTGTGGCTTCCCATGAACGGGAGGTCTCCTTGCTTGACGTTCAACCACGCCGACCCTGTCGGGGGCCAGGCCGGCGGGGGCTTCACGGGATGCGGAACGGGGGATTTCCAGGTTCCCGCGAGGCCTCAGCCAGATTACGAACGCGCAACGGAGATATCACCAAACGGTGACTGAGCCCACAGTTTGAGCGGGTGGGGGCCGATCTTGCCGGACCGGTGTTTCCGCAGCTCAAGCTACGTTTCTACCGCTCGGTAACACCACTGCTACTCGGCCTGATCGAGGCCGATTCGAGGCGGCCGGGAGGTTACGCGACGGGGTGAATGGCGTTCAGGATCAGCTCGCGGCGCGCCCAGAGCGGCACTCCCGCGGCGAGACGCCCGTCACGCCGTTGGCAAGAGAATGCGCCGTTCGGCGTTTTCCGGGATTCCATTGTTTTCGATTTCTCAGGACAATGCGGGATCGCTGTCTTTCGGCACCAGCGTCATCGGCCACACTTCGTGCGTCGGTGGCGGCGGGGATGGCGACAGTCGTTCCAGGACGATTTCGCCGAGCCTGCGTCCGTAGTCCTCGAGTGAGACGTGGAAACAGGTCAGCGCCGGCGTGAGGTGCTCGCACACCGGGTTCTCGCGGAAGCCGATCACCGCGAGGTCCCGGCCCGGTTCCACGCCGTGCGCCCGCAGCCGCCGGTAGAGCCCGAGCGCCAGCGTCTCCTGCGCCAGGACCACCGCGGTCGGCCGCTCCGGCATCGCCAGCAGCCGCTCCCCCAGCTGATCGCCGTTGTCGCGGCTGTCCGGCAGCCGGATCACCAGCGGGTCGGCCCCGAGCCCGGCCACCGCTTCCTGGTAGCCGCGCAGGAACTCGACGTCGCTGTTGACGTCGCGGTCCGCCGTGGCGACGGCGATCCGCCGGTGCCCGCGCTCGGCGAGCCGCCGCACCGACTGCGCCGCGACACCGGCGAAGTCGAGGTCGAGCCAGGGGTAGCCCTCGCCCTGGGTGCGGCCCAGGCTCACGAACGGCACCCGCTGCGCGAGCAGGTAGTCCACGCGCGGGTCGGCGCGCCGGGTGTCGGCGAGCACGTAGGCGTCGGCGACCCGCCGGTCGACCACGTCGCGCAGGAACTGCTCCTGCCCGACGGCCGAGCCGAACGGCAGGATCACCAGGTCCAGGCCGTGCCCGAGCAGCGTCTCCTGCAGGCCGTTGCAGACGTTGAGGAAGAACGTCTCGCCGGACTGGGTGCGCGCGGTCTGGATCGGCATGACGAGGGCGACCGTACTGGTCCGGCCGCTGCGCAGGCTGCGCCCGGACTGGTTGGCGGTGTAGCCGAGCGCGGCCGCGGTCTCCAGCACCAGCCGGCGGGTCGCCTCGCTGACCTCGCCGCGGGCGTTCATCGCGCGGGACACGGTGGCGACCGAGATGCCCAGCTCGCGGGCCACGTCGCGGATGCCGACGGTGCGCCCGGACTTCTCACTCACCTCGGCCACGCCGCCGATGATAGCGGGCGTTGACGGGCCGTAAACGTTTCCGGTACCGTCCCCGCCCAGCGTGTCCGGAAACGTTTACGGGCACTGGCCGGTCCAACGGAGGACACCTTGACCGAGACTGCCGTGATGCAGAACGCGGTGATGCGGAAGCTGAGCGTCCGCCTGCTGCCCGTGCTGGTCGCCGGGTACCTGATCGCGATCCTCGACCGCGCGAACCTGGGCGTGGCCGCGCTGACCATGAACGCCGACCTCGGCCTGAGCGCGGCGGCGTTCGGGGTGGCGGCGAGCGTCTTCTTCGTGCCCTACGTGCTGCTGGAGGTGCCGTCGAACCTGGCGCTGCAGCGGTTCGGCGCGCCGCTGTGGATCGCGCGCATCATGATCACCTGGGGCGTGATCTCCGGGCTGCACGCCCTGGTGTGGAACGCCGAGTCGCTCTACGTGGCCCGCGCGCTGCTCGGCGCCGCGGAAGCCGGGTTCTTCCCCGGCGTCATCTTCTTCCTCACGCAGTGGTTCCCGGCCGGGCACCGCGGCAAGATCCTCGGCGGGTTCACCGCGGGCATCCCGATCGCGCTGGTGATCGGCACGCCGCTGTCCGGGCTGCTGCTGAACCTGGACGGGTGGCTGGGCCTGCACGGCTGGCAGTGGATGTACATCATCGAGGCGCTGCCCGCGGTCGCGCTCGGCATCGCGGTGCCGTTCCTGCTGCCGCGACGCATCGCGGACGCGAAGTTCCTGACGGCGGCGGAGAAGACGTGGCTGTCGGAGACGCTGGAGCGGGAGCGGCTGGCGCAGGAGGCGGTCGCGCCGGGCAAGCACAGCTTGTGGAAGTCGTTGCTCAGCCCCAAGGTCCTGGTGTTCGCGCTGTGCTACTACTGCCTGACCAACCTCAACGGCGCGGTGAGCACGTTCCTGCCGCAGATCCTCAAGCCGTTCGGGATGAGCGACACGGCGACGACGTTCGTCGCGGCGGTGCCGTACGTGTTCGGCTTGGCCGGGATGCTCCTCATCGGACGGTGGGCGGACCGGCCTGGCCGGCGCAGCGCGGCGTTGTACCTGGCGCTCGTGGTGTCCGTGGCGGGGCTGACGGCGGCCGCGCTGATCGACCAGCCGGTGCTGAAGCTGATCGCGTTGTGCCTGGCCAGTTTCGGGGTGTTCGGGGTGCTGCCCGGGTTCTGGGGCCTGCCGACCGCGCTGCTGGCGGGGACCGCGGCGGCCGGGAGCATCGCGTTGATCAACGCGCTGGGCAACCTGTCCAGTGTGGTCAACCCGGCGGTCATCGGGGTGATCAAGGAACGCACCGGCGACTTCAACGGCGGTCTGCTCTGGCTGGCGCTGATGGGCGCGCTGGCGATCGTCGTGCTGACCGTGATCGTGCGGCTGTGGGGTTCGGCGGAGCGCCGGGTCACCGCTGCGACTGTGGAGGGGAACGTGGATGCGCATCGCTGAGGTCCGGTTGCGCCGGCTGGCGGGCGTGCTGCCCACCGAGGGCGACCTGTGGGAGGAGCGGCTGGTGCGGCCGCTGGACGTCTACCCCGAGCACCGGGACGTGGACGACCACGAGGGCGGTGTGCTGCGGTCCGACGGGTTCCACCTGGTCAGCCACTTCGTGGAGATCGAGACGGACGACGGCCTGGTGGGCCGCGGCGGGCCGGTGCCGGAGCAGGTGGCGTACGTGATCGCCCGCGACCTGCGGCGGCTGCTGCTCGGCGCGGACCCGGTGGCCGGCGAGAAGCTGTGGGACCGGATGCACCGCAGCCAGGTGCACGGCCGGGCCGGCAACACGATGCTGGCGATCAGCGCGGTGGACTGCGCGCTGTGGGACCTCCGCGGCAAGTGGCTGGGTCAGCCGGTGTACCGGTTGCTGGGCGGCCCGACGCGCGAGTCCGTGCCGGCGTACGCGTCGATGCTGGGGTTCTCGGTGACGGACCCGGCGCTGGTTGCGGCGCGGGCGAAGGAGTTCAAGGAGCTCGGCTACCGGGCGCAGAAGTGGTTCTTCCGGTTCGGCCCGTCCAGCGGGTACGAGGGGTTGCGCCGCAACGTGGAGCTGGTGCGCACGGTGCGCGAGGCGGTCGGCGAGGACTACGACATCATGTTCGACTGCTGGCAGTCGATGGACGTCACCTACGTGACGGAGCTGGCGTCGCGGATCGCGGAGTACCGGCCGCGGTGGCTCGAAGAGTGCGTGATGCCGGACCGGATCGACAGCTACGCCCTGCTGCGGTCGCGGTTGAGCGTGCCACTGGCGGGCGCGGAGCACGAGTACACGCGCTGGGGTTTCCGCCGCTTCCTCGACGCAGGGGCGCTGGACGTGCTGCAGCCGGACATCTACTGGTGCGGCGGCCTTTCGGAGACGCTGAAGATCGCCGCACTGGCGACCGCGCACGACCTGGCGGTGATCCCCCACGGCCACTCGGCGCCCGCGACGCTGCACTTCTCGCTGACCCAGTCGCCGGCGCACACGCCGTACCAGGAGGACCTGGTGAAGTGGAACCAGGTGCACCAGCTGTTCCTGGCCCGGCCGGTCAACCCGGTGGGAGGTCTGTTGGAGGCGCCGGCCGAGGTGGGGCTCGGCATGGAGCTGGACACCGCGCGGGCGCTGAGCGACACGGTGGTCTTCGTGGAGTGAAGGCCTTGAGCGACACCGCACGGACGTAGCGCCAAGGTCCCGAATGGCGCCGACAGCTCGTGGCAGAGTGATCTTCATGGAGCCGCTGGCCGACGGAGTGTACGAAGCTGTCCGGACGCACCGCTTGAACCGGGCACTCGAAGCCGCGCGGGGGCGCTTCACCCCGGAGTTCAGCGCCGTGGACGATGCGGACGCGCCGGAGGTGATCGCGCGTCACGTGGCCGAGACCGTGCGCCGGGTGATCGCCGAGGAGTCCGACGGCGCCCGGCGGGTGGAGCTGGCCAACCGCGTGCTGAGCCAGCTGGCCGCCGAGGACGACCGGTTGACCGACGCGTTGCAGCAGCTCATGGCGTTGAGCGAAGTCACCGGCACCGGCGCGCGCAAGCACATCCGGCCGGTTACCCCGCTCTCCCAGGCCGCGTTGCTCACCAACGCCAGGGAGGAGCCCAGCCTGTCCGCCGAGCTTCGCGCCGAGCTGGCGAGCGCAGACCGGGTCGACCTGCTCTGCGCGTTCATCCGCTGGCCGGGGCTGCGCCTGCTGGAGGAGGTCCTGCTCGATCTGCGCGACCGCGGCGTGCCCTTCCGCGTGCTGACCACGACCTACGTGGGCGCGACCGAGCGGCCGGCGATCGACCGGCTAGTGCGGCAGTTCGGCGCCGACGTCCGGGTCAGTTACGAGACCCAGTCGACCCGGTTGCACGCGAAGGCGTGGTTGTTCCGCCGGAACTCCGGCTACGACACCGCGTTCGTCGGCAGCTCGAACCTCTCCCGCTCCGCGCTGGTGGAGGGCCTGGAGTGGAACGTCCGGCTCTCCGGCGTCGCGACCCCTGAACTGCTGCGCAAGTTCGAAGCCACCTTCGACACCTACTGGGAGTCCAGCGCTTTCGTCCCGTACGACCCGGACACCGACGCGGACCGCTTCGACGACGCCCTCCGGCAGGCGGGACGCCGCACCAGCGCGCCGGCCACGATCAGCCTGGCCGGTCTGGAGGTGCGTCCGCTGCCACACCAGCAGGAGATCCTCGAAGCACTCGAGTCCGAGCGCCAGGTCCACGACCGCCACCGCAACCTCGTGGTGGCCGCGACCGGCACCGGCAAGACGGTGATCGCCGCCCTTGACTACCGGCAACTGCGCGCCGACGGCGACCTCACCCTGCTCTTCGTCGCGCACCGCAAGGAAATCCTGCAGCAGGCGCTGCGCGTGTACCGCGAAACGCTGATTGACGAAACGTTCGGCGAGGCGTATGTCGGCGGCGCGCGGCCGGAGCGGTGGCGGCACGTGTTCGCCAGCATCCAGGGCCTGCACGCGCACGGCATCGAGAAGTTGCCTCCGGAACACTTCGACGTCGTGGTGGTCGACGAGTTCCACCACGCCGAAGCGGCGACCTACCAACGGCTGCTCAACCATCTGCGTCCGAAGGAACTCCTGGGGCTCACTGCCACCCCGGAGCGCAATACCGGCGGGGACGTGCGGGAGATGTTCGGCGGTCGGACGGCGTTCGAGCTGCCGCTGTGGGAGGCCCTGTCCGCGGACCTGCTGATCCCCTTCCACTACTTCGGCGTCGCCGACGGGACCGACCTGGCCGGCGTGGAGTGGAAGCGCGGCCGGTACGACGTCACCGGCTTGGAGCGCGTCTACACCGGCAACGACGCCCGCGCGGCGAAGGTGCTGAAGGAACTGCGGGACAAGGTGACCGACGTAGGCACCATGCGTGCCCTCGGGTTCTGCGTGAGCATCGCGCACGCCGAGTACATGGCGCGGGTGTTCCGGGAAGCCGGGATCAACGCTGTGGCGGTGTCCGGGAACAGCTCGCCGGGCGATCGCGAGCGCGCCATCGCCGCACTCCGGGCGCGTGAGGTCAACGCGTTGTTCGCGGTCGACCTGTTCAACGAGGGCCTGGACATCCCCGAGGTCGACACCGTGCTGTTCCTGCGGCCCACCGACAGCGCGACGGTGTTTCTGCAGCAGCTGGGCCGCGGCTTGCGACGCGCCCCGGGTAAAGCCGTGCTCACGGTACTGGACTTCATCGGCCACCACCGCAAGGAGTTCCGGTTCGACACGCGGTACCGAGCGCTGACCGGGGCGAGCCGACGCGGGCTGCAACGGCAGATCGAGCAGGGCTTTCCGTTCCTGCCGGCGGGTTCCCAGGTGGTGCTGGACCGGGTCGCACAGCAGATCGTGCTCGACAACGTCCGCACCCAACTGCGCTTCACCCGCACCCAACTGGCGAACGACGTGCGTTCGCACGGCGATCTTTCCTTGGCCGCATACCTGGACGCCGCCGACCGCGAACTGGTCGACGTCTACCGCGGCGGCGGTTCGTGGACCGGGTTGCGGCGGGATGCCGGGCTGCCGGTTCCGCCCGCCGGTCCGGACGAAGGCGGGCTGTTGCGGCGGATGTCCGCGTTCACGCACGTCGACGATCCGGAGCGGGCCGAGGTGTACCGGCAGCTGGTTGCCGTCGACGGGCCGGCCTACGACGAGCTCACCGAACGGCAGCAGCGGCTGGCCCGCATGCTGCTGTTCACGCTGTGGCCGAAGCGTCGCGACTTCCCGTCCTACCGCGCGGGCCTTGAGCACCTGCGCCGGCATCCGGCCGTGTGCGCGGAGATCGACGAGCTGGTCGCCCTCGGGCTGGATCGCGCCCGGCACGTCCCGGCCTCGCTCGGCGAGGGGCTGCAGCACGTTCCCCTGGCCGGTCACAGCCGCTACCGGCGTGAAGAGATCCTCGCCGCGCTGGGCTACGCGACGCTGCAGCGGGTGCCGGGCAACCACGTGTCCGGCGTGGCGTGGTGCGAGGACACCAGGACCGACGCGCTGCTGATCAACCTGCGCAAGAGCGAGAAGGACTTCTCCCCGACCACGATGTACCGCGACTACGCGATCAGCCCCGAGTTGTTCCACTGGGAGTCGCAGAACGCGACGTCGCTGGACTCCCCCACCGGTCGGCGCTACCTCCAGCACCGCGCGCAGGGCAGCCACGTGGTGCTCTTCGTGCGCGAGACGAAGACCGACGACCTCGGGGCGGCGCCGTTCGTCTGCCTTGGTCCCGCGTCGTACGTGGAGCACCGCGGCGAACGGCCGATCGCGATCACTTGGCGGCTGCACCGGCCGATGCCCGCGGACGCGTTCTCGGTGGCGAGCGTCGCCGGGTGAGCCTTTCTCAACCTCGTGGTTGACAACGCTCCGCCGAGGCGCCTACCGTCTTTCTCAACCAAGTAGTTGAGGAACCAAGGTGGACGAGACGACCGAGCAGCTCAACCGCGTCTTCGCGGCCCTCGCGGATCCGACCCGGCGCGACCTGGTCGCCCGGCTGGCCGCCGCCGACGCGACCGTCGGCGAGCTGGCCGAGCCGTACGACATGAGCCTCCAGGCGATCTCGAAGCACGTGAAGGTGCTGGAGGAAGCCGGCCTGGTGACGCGCAGCAAGGACGCCCAGCGGCGGCCCGTCCACCTCGACGCGGAGGTGTTCGACCTGATGACGAAGTGGATCGAGCGCTACCGCCGCACGGCCGAGGAACGGTACCGGCGCCTGGACGCCGTGCTGTCCCGCATGTCCGAGACGGACCAGCCCCAGGAGGACGCATCATGACCAGCACCCGGCAGGAAGCCCGCATCGTCGCGGCCGAGAAGGTCCCGACGATCGAGATCGTCCGCGAGTTCGACGCGCCACCCGCGCAGGTGTTCCGCGCGCACGTCGACCCCGAGCTCTTCGCGCAGTGGATCGGGCCGCACTCGGTCACCACGAGGGTCACCAAGTGGGACGCCCGCACCGGCGGCGAGTGGGCCTTCGCCAACGACCGCGACGGCGAAGAGATCGCGTCGTTCTTCGGCAGCTACCACGAGGTGCGGCCGGACGAGCGGATCGTGTGGACCTTCACCTACGAAGGCGAACCCGACGGCGTCGCGCTGGAAACGCTGACCTTCGAAGCGCTCGAGGGCGGGCGCACGCGGCTGACGACGCTCAGCGTGGTCAAGGACTTCGAGACCCGCGACGGGATCCTGTCCAGCGGCATGGACGTCGGGGTCAACGAGGGCTACGAGAAGCTCGACGCACTGCTCGCCAAGGGAGCCTGAGATGACGCCTGCCCAGCAGCACGCCCACGACGCGGCCCGCTTCACCGAGCTGGTCGAGTCCGCGGGCCCCGGCGACTGGACCCGGCCCAGCCCGGTCGCCGGGTGGACCGCGCTCGACGTCGTGAAGCACCTCGTCGAGTGGTCCCGCGGGTTCCTGCGGGGCGCCGGGATCGAACTCCCCGCCCTGGACGTCGCGGCCGGCCCGGCCGCCGCCTGGAAGCAGCAGGCCGCCGAGATCCAGGCGATCCTCGACGACCCGGCCGGGCGCGTGCTGAGCAACCCGCACACCGGCGACAAGCCGGTGGACGAGGCGATCGACCAGTTCTACACGGCCGACGTCTGGATGCACACCTGGGACCTGGCCAAGGCGCTCGGCCGCGAACCCGATCTCGGCCAGGACCGGTGCGCCGCCGCGCTCGCCGCCATGCGGCCGATCGAGCAGCTCCTGCGGGACAGCGGGCAGTACGGTCCTGCGGTGCCCGTGGCCGACGACGCTTCGCCGCAGGACAAGCTGGTGGCCTTCATCGGCCGCGACCCGGCATGGCGCCCCTGATCGTCCACTCAGGACGGTAGCGGGTGCAGCGCCTCCGCGGCCGCCGCGGTGATCGTGTCCGCGACGAGCGCCAGCGCGCGCACGTCCAGTTTCCACTGCTGCCAGTACAACGGCACGTCCCAGTGCAGGCCCGGTTCGAGTTCGACGAGCGCGCCGGACTCCAGCAACGGCCGGGCCTGCGGCTCCGGGACCAGGCCCCAGCCCAGGCCGGCCGCCACGGCGTCGCGGAAGCCCTCCGAGGTGGGCACGTGGTGTCGGTCCTCCGCGGCGTCCACACCGGACAGTGCGCGCACGAAGCGGTCCTGCAGTTCGTCGGCCTGGTCGAAGACGATCACCGGTGCGCCGGGCAGCCACCGCCGCAGCCGGCCGGACCGGTGGCGGGCCACGAAGTCCGGGTTCGCCGCGGGCAGGTAACGGGCGAGCCCCAGCGGGCGCACGAGGCAGCCGGCGACCGGGTCCGGCGACGAGGTCACCGCCGCCATCACCCGCCCCTCGCGCAGCAGCTCGGCGGTCCGCGTCTCGTCCTCGCGGTACAGCTCGAAGCACACCGGCGGATCCCGCGGCACCCGGGTGATCGCCGGCAGGAACCAGGTCGCGAGCGAATCGGCGTTCACCGCGATGGACAGGCGCGCGGGGCCGGGCTGGCCGTCGATCCCCAGTTCCCGCCGCGCGTCCTGGTTCAGCGCGGCGAGCTGGCGTGCGAACCGCACGACGACCTGCCCGGACTCGGTCGGCCGCACCGGTTTGGTGCGCATCAGCAGCACCCGGCCGACGCGCTGCTCCAGGGTCTTGATCCGCTGGCTGACCGCGGACGGGGTGACGTGCAGGGCCGCGGCGGCGGCGTCGAACGTGCCCTCGTCGACGACCGCGAGCAGCGTCCGCACCTGGTCGATGGGCAACTCGGTCATCACGCGCGCTAATGATACGTAAAAATCTTTAGCTGTACTGCGCGTCCGCCGCTGCTTAGCGTGGGTTGCGTGAACGTCCTCTCCGCAGGTCTGGCCGGGTTCGGCACGGGCCTGTCCCTCATCGTGGCCATCGGCGCGCAGAACGCGTTCGTCCTGCGCCAGGGCGTGCGGCGGCACGCGGTGGCCGCCGTCGTGGCGATCTGCGCCGCGTCCGACGCGGTGCTGATCGCGCTCGGGGTGGCCGGGCTGGGCGCGGTGGTGACCGCGTGGCCGGCCGCCCTCACCGTGGTCGGCCTGGCCGGCGGTGCTTTCCTGATCGGCTACGGCGTCCTCGCCGGGCGGCGCGCGCTGCGCCCGGCGGCCACCGGGTTGACGACGACGGGTGCCGCGGCAGGCTCGATCGGGGCTGCGGTGCTCACCTGCCTGGCGATGACCTGGCTGAACCCGCACGTCTACCTCGACACGGTGCTGCTGGTCGGTTCGGTCGCCGCGGACCGTGGGGACCTGCGCTGGATCTTCGGGCTCGGCGCGATGGCCGCGAGCCTGGCGTGGTTCGCCTGCCTCGGCTACGGCGCGCGGCTGCTCAGCCCGGTGCTGTCCCGGCCGGGCGCGTGGCGCGCGCTGGACGTGCTGGTCGCGGTGACGATGCTCGTGATGGGCACGATGCTGCTGGCCCGCGCGCTGTGACTCCTCAGCGGGCGCGCTCGTAAACCGTCTCGATCGAGTAGTCCTTCTCCGGCCCGGTGACCCGCATCCGGACCGTGAAGCGGTTTTCGTCCGGGAACTCGTAGTGGCCGGCGTAGGTGTCCCGGCCGCAGAGGTGCACGTCGGACGCGGCGGCCTGGTCGAGGCGGAGCACGTGCAACGTCCGCGGCGGCCCCGGCTCGGCGAAGCAGATGCGGATCTGCCCCGGCTCCAGCCGGTAGTGGTACTCGCGGTAGACGTCGAGGACCTGCCCGCCGTCCAGGGCGAGCTGCCCGTCCTCGCGGTAGTGCAGCAGATCCGGCCCCGCGGGGCGGAACCGGGCCGACCCGGTCATCCGGCCGGTGCCGGGGAGGTTCCTGGTGATGGTCCACTCCCCCGGCAGGGCCGCGAACAGGCGCGCCTCGTCATCGCTGGGCGGGTTGTCCATACGACCAGGATGCCCGAGGACCCGGACGGTCACGGGCAGGGCCAGGTCAGCGGCCGGGGCGCAGCCCGGCGAGGTGGATGCGGAGGAAGCGACGCCAGCCTGCGTCGTCGCCGTCCGGCGAGGCCGCGACCACCCCTCGGAGCGCGACGATGAGCGCCTTGATGTCGTCGCCGGTCACGTCCGGCGCGAGAACCCCCGCCTCGACCGCCTTCCGCGTGAGCTGCCGGACCCGGTCCACGGTCCGCGCGCTCACGGCGTCCTCGGAGACGCGTTCGGTCAGGGCGGCGGCGTAGCGGCGTTTCTCGGCGTTGAAGGTCCCGACGAACTCGAGGAACCGCTCGAGAGCGGCGGCGGGGTCCGGGTCCGCGAGTGCGGCCGCGGCGGCCTGGTCCATCTCCTCGACGAAAAGCCGCGCGATGGCGTCGAGGAGTTCGCCCTTGCCCGCGAACCGCCGGTAGATCGTGCCGACGCCGAGGCCGGCACGAGACGCGATGGCCTCCATGCTCGCCTGCGGTCCCTGCTCGGCGAAGACCGCGCGCGCCGCGTTGATGACGATCTCGTCGTTGCGCAAGGCGTCCCGGCGCGGTGCGCGGCGCGTGTTCGAGGCGTTCGTCCGTGGGGTCATCGCCATCGAGTGTACTAAAGCGGAATCCATCTTCCGTATCGTGTTATGGTGAATCGAGATTCCGTTTTACTGGAAGGACCGCTCATGAGGACCACGACCGGGTGGCAGAGCCTCGACCCCGCCACCAACGCACTGACTCGCGTCACCATCGAGCGGCGCGACCTGCGGCCGGACGACATCGCCGTGCGGATCGACTACTGCGGCGTCTGCCACAGCGACCTGCACCGCATCCACGGCATGCTCGGCGAGAAGGACCTCGTCCCGGGACACGAGGCGACCGGCGTCGTGGTCGCCCTCGGCGAGGCGGTCACCCGGTTCGCGGTCGGTGAGCGGGTCGCGATCGGGACGATCGTCGACTCGTGCGGCCAGTGCGCGATGTGCCTGGCCGGGCAGGAGAACTACTGCTACAACCGCGCGACCACCACCTACGGCGGCACCGACCGCGTCGACGGCACCCCGACGAAAGGCGCCTACAGCCGCGAGTACGTGCTGCGCGAGAAGTTCGCGTTCCACCTGCCCGACGGGCTCGACCCCGCGGCCGCGTCGCCGCTCATGTGCGCCGGTGTCAGCGTCTGGGAGCCCATGCGGGCCGCCGGCGTCGGCCCCGGGAGCCGCGTCGCCGTCGCCGGTCTCGGCGGGCTCGGGCACCTCGCCGTGAAGCTCGCCGCCGCGCTCGGAGCCGAGGTCACCGTCCTCAGCCGCAGCACGGCCAAGGAGCCCGACGCCCGGCGCCTCGGGGCGTCCGATCTGCTCGTGACCACCGACGACGCCCAGGTCGCGGCCGCGACGGGCCGGTTCGACTTCATCCTCGACACCATCTCCGGTGACCACGAGCTCACGCCGTTGATCGGCATGCTCGGCCTCGACGGCACGCTGTGCGTCCTGGGCAATCCCCTGCTGACCGGCCCGCGGCTCTGGGAGCTGGGCGCCGGGCGCAAGAAGCTCACCTCCTCCGGAACCGGTGGGCTGCGGCAGACCGCCGAGATGCTCGAGTTCTGCGCCGAGCACGGCATCACCGCCGACGTCGAAGTCCTTCCCTCGAGCGAGGTCGAAACCGCCCTGAACCGGCTCGCCACCGGCGACGTCCGCTACCGGTTCGTGCTGGACATGTCCGACCTCGACACCCCGGCCGCCTGAGGTCGCGAATGGACGACCGGTGGGTCTTCGTTCCCGGGAACGGCAAGAAGCCGACGTTCGGCGGCGACGGCGGCGCGTCTCGGCCGGACGGGGCCTAGCGGCTCACCGTGGCCGCGTGCTCGGCGAGCCCCGCCGCCATCCTGCCCATGAAACGGCGGAGGTACCGCCGCATGAACCAGCCCATCCCCCGCCGGGCCCGGTACGTGCCGTGCCACCGGATGCGCGTTCCGCCGCCGGGGAGTTCCCGCAGTTCGACCGCGGCCCGGTAGTCGGTCAGCTGCGGGTTCTCCGCGCCCTCGTAGGCGAACCGGCGGCCGGGTTCCAGTTCGGTGATCCGCTCCTTGGTGACGACCTTCCCGGTGCGGAACGCGCGAACCGCGCCGACTTCGTCCCGGCCATCGGCGGAAAGGCCTTCCGACTGGTCGGCTTCCAGCGCGTCGACCGCGGACCAGGTCGGCCAGCTGCGCGCGTCGAGCAGCAGGGACCACACCACCGACGGCGGCGCGGGGGTCTCGGCGGTGACGTCGTAGGACTGCATTCTCCGGTTTCCTCATTCTGTCGTGCGGTCGCGCACCTCGCGGAACGCGGCCCTGATCTCGGACACGAGAAGGGCGGGTTGCTCCAGCCCGGGGAAGTGGCCACCGCGGTCCAGGTCGTGCCACGTGCGCAAGTCCCGGTATCGCCGCTCCGCCCAACGGCGGGCGGTGGGCCAAGGTTCGGCGGGGAACAACGAACAGAAGGTGGGCACGGCGATCGGCAGTGCGTTCTCCTCCTCCGCGCTGCGCGGCACCCACCTGAGCGCTTCCCAGTACCACCGGGCACTGGACGCGCCGGTCCCGGTCAGCCAGTACAGCGCGATCGTGTCGAGCTGCTGCGTCAGGCTCACGCCGTCGGCGTCGGCGTAGGCCGCGAACTTTTCGCCGAGCCAGGCGGCCAGTCCGGCGGGTGAGTCGAGCAGGGCGTAGCCGATCGTCTGCGGCCGCGTGCCCATCAGCATCCCGAAGCCGTAGCCGTCGGCCAGGTGCCGGTCACGGCGGTCCAGCATCCGCTGTTCGTCCGGGGTCTGTGCCATGCGGTCGTCCGGCATGGGCGAGGCCACCGGCATCGTCAGGTGCAGCCCGGCGACGCGTTCGGGGAAGCAGCGGGCCAGTTCGGTACTCACGTGGGCGCCCCAGTCCCCGCCGTGCGCCGCGAACCGCGGGTAACCGAGCACCGTCATCAGCTCCGCCCACGCCCGTGCGGTGCGACCCGGGTGCCACCCCGGCTCAGCCGGCCGGTCGCTGAACCCGAATCCCGGCAACGCGGGCACCACAACGTGGAAGGCGTCGCGCGCGGACCCACCGTGCGCCACCGGATCGGTGAGCGGCCCGAGCACCTGCTCGAACTCCAGCACGGAACCCGGCCAGCCGTGGGTCAACAGCAGCGGCAGCGCGGACGGCTCCGGCGAACGAACGTGCCAGAAGGCGATCCCGAGCCCGTCGAGATGCACCCGGTAGTGCGGGATCGCGTTCCACCGGGCCTCGGTCGCGCGCCAGTCGTGCCGCCGCCACTCGTCTAGCAGCGCGGTGAGCCGCCGCAGCTCGAGCCCCTGCGTCGCGTCCGGCACCGTCTCGGGTTCGGGCAGCCGCACGTGGTCCAGTCGCGTACGAAGGTCGGCCAGGTCGTGTTCGGCGACGTGGATCTCGAAGGGCTCGGGCACCATGCGGGAAACCGTAGGACCGGCGCTCGTGCCCGGCCCATCCCCGGAATTGCGGTGTGCCGGTCAGGAATTGCGGTAGACCGAGGGACGCACGCCGGTGTGGCGCAGGAACGCGGTGGACAGCGCGCCGGGGCCGGCGAAACCGCACCGCCGGGCGATCCCGTCGAGCGCCAGGTCGGTGTTCCGCAGCAGCCGTTTCGCTTCCTCGATCCGCAGCCGGGTGAGGAACCGGTGCGGGGTCTCCCCCGTCGCGTTCCGGAACACCCGGACGAGGTGGTAGACGGACAGGTGCGCCTCGGCCGCGAGATCGGTCAACGTGACCGGCTCGGCGAGCCGTTCGCGCATGAACGCCACGACCGCGCGCACCCGCGTGTCCTCCCGCGCCGGAGCGCGGTCCGCGCGCAGTCGTCCGTGCCGGGTGAGCAGGTGCGTGGTCAGGAAGGCGCCGGCGGACTCGGCGTACAACTCGCCCGCTTCGCCGGGAAATCCGATCGCCCGGACGGCCGCTTCGAGCAGCGGGTCCCCCTCGGTGAGAGACGCCGCCATGGCCTCGTGATCCACGGTGCCACCGAGTTGCGCCGCGACCGTGTCGACGGTGTCGCGCGGGAGGTGCACCTGGACGCTCCGCATCGACTCGTCCCCGCGGTAGCGGGAGACGGACGGCTGGTGCGGGACGCTCAGCTGGAGGCGGCCCGGGATCCAGGGCACACGCACGGGCCTGCCGCCGACGCTCCGCTCCATCTCCGCCCGCCCGGACAGCGGGAGCACGAGGTGCAGGTCCGCCGCGCCGGGCAGCGCCAGGTCCTCGGCGACCGGGACGTGCTCGAACCGCTGGACGAGCAGGGACCGCCAGCCTGCGTGGGTCCAGCTGCAGAACGTCTGCCGGACGAAGCGGTCCATGTCGAAACCGGCGTAGGGCTGCAGGTCGAACCGAGCGGAATCGAACACCACGATCCGAGGCTACCGATTTGATCTACGCCGAGCCGGATCAGTCGCCTCGACGACCGGGTGCTCGGCTGATGAGTGCGGTGGCGGTGTCGATGATCGTTCGCTCGGCGGGACGGGGACGCCAGCCGAGCCGGGTGCCTGCTTTGCTGCTGTCGGCGAGCCTTCTGCGGCCGAGTTCGGGGCGCAACATCGCCATCTGCGGGTTTCGCCTGGCGAGCAGTTTGAAGACGATGTCGGGCAGGGTCCGGGTGGGCACCTTCGCGGCTCGGTCCGGGAGGTTCTCACGCAGGATGCCGGCGATCTGCCGGTACCACAGGAAGGTGCCCGATCCGAGGAACCGCTCGCCCGCGGCCGCGGGGCTCGTCATGGCGAGGATGTGGAGTTCGGCGACATCGCGCACGTCCACGACGTTCCACCCGATGTTCGGCACGGCGGGGATCTCGCGGGTGAGCAGGCGGCGGACGACCTCGCTCGTTCCCGGCCTGTTCGATGCGCCGAGGGTGGGCCCCTGCATGAACGTCGGCAGGACGGCGGTCAGCTCCAGCCCGGTCTTGGCGGCGAGTTCCCATGCGTCGCGCTCGGCGAGGATCTTGGAATCGGGGTACGCCCGAGCCGGTGTGCCGGAGGGTGCGGTCCAGGTCGTCTCGGTCGCGGGTGTGTCCGGGTCGCCGGTGTCGGCCGCGACGCCGGAGGAGGTGAACACGGCCCGGGCCACCCCGGCGCGGGCGGCGGCGCCCAGGACGCGGCGAGTGCCCGCACGGGCGGTGGTCACGAGATCAGCGGTCGAGTCGAAGGGCATCGGTGAAGCGGTGTGCAGCACGTAGCGCACGCCCGAGAGCGCCTCGTCCCAGCCATCGTCGGTCAGAAGGTCCGCCACCGCGAAATCGATGGTCCCGGCCGCTGTCCCGCCTGCCTGCTCACCGACGGCGCGGCGCACCTGCTCGGCCTTGTCGAGGCTTCGCACCGTGGTGCGCACCCGGTAGCCGCGCTCGAGCAGGCCCGCGATCACCCAGCCGGCCAGGTAGCCGGTTCCTCCCGTGACGAGCACGGTTTCGCCGACGCGACTCTCGGTCATTTACCCTCCAAAAATCATTGAGTTTTTCATTGATATGTTGAGGGTACCATGACGTCATGACCGTGGACCGTGATCCGCAGGGGACGACGGCTGCCCGCCCGGACGTCGAGCGCAAGGGCGAGATCGTCCGTGTTCTGATGGAGGTCGGAGACGCCGCGAACGCGGTGGTCGCTCAGGTGCTCGGCGAATTCGGGGTCCCCGCCTCCGTCACCGGCACGCTGTGGGCGCTCGCCCCGGGAAACGAGCCGCCCACGATGCGGGACATCGCGGCCCGCCTGCGCTGCGATCCCTCCACGGTCAGCCTCGCCGCGGACAAGCTCCAGCGCCTGGGACTCGTGGCCCGTCAGTCCCATCCCGGCGACGGCCGCAAGCGCACCCTGGCCCTGACGGAACACGGGCACGAACTGTGGCAGGCGCTCCGGGCCCGGCTGCACGCCTCCGGTCTCTTCGCCCGGCTCGACGCACAGGAACAGGACACGCTGCTCGCGCTGCTGACGAAGATGCGCGATCCGTCGCGCTGAAGCACCGGCGCGCGCCTGTCCAAGACTCGCGTGTGCACTCGCCGGCGTCGGCGATGTTGGCGACGAGCCCGAAGGCCGGCGGGAGGAACAGCACGGCGGGGAACGAAATCGCCGTCGCGGAAGCGGACGCGCCGCCCGCCGGCGGGTGCCAGGACCAAATCGGCACTCGCGCCGAGGACGGCATCGGAAACCTGGTGGCGCTCGCCTTGCTCGAGGCGGGTGCAGAATTACTGGCCCCCACCAGCTCGGCGAGTTCTTCGCGCCGCAGCCCCGGCACCCGCGCGGCGGTACCGCAGGAACTCGCCCAGCTCACCAGCGGAGGATTTGCCGACCCTCGGCTGACTTCATGCAGCCGGTCTCGCTCGCGATCGCCTCCCGTTGCCTGTCGAACGCGACAGGTCGCCGCTGTCCGCGCCTGACGCGCCCGCGGTCGAGATCCGCCGCCTCGTGCCCACGCCCGCCGACGCGCACGCACGTCCCCAACGGCACCCGGCAGGCGCAGCAGCTCGGCTCGGCTGTGCCCGGGAACGTAGCTGGTCGGCGAACTGGTCGGGCACGGGGACTAGCTGTCGTGACTCGTGAGGTTGTGGACGGCGTGTTGGGTTGATTGTGGGGAGGGCCTCCGGGCGGAGTGGGTGTTGCGACGCATCCACTACCAGCCC
>NZ_JBEXTX010000103.1:0-28712 GCF_040614175.1 Amycolatopsis sp. NPDC006131 | reverse complement strand
GGAAGCCACCCAACGGGGCAAGAACCCATCAGCCACACCCCATCGCCCTGGGCATCCAGAACATCCCGTCCTGAACATCAACAATCTTATGGAGGTCCCATGAAAGCCGCACGGTTCCACGGTCCCGGCGACATCCGGATCGACGAGGTGCCCGACCCGAAGGTGGGGCCAGGCCAAGTCGAGGTGTCGGTCGACTGGTGCGGCATCTGCGGCACCGACCTGCACGAGTACCTGGAAGGCCCGATCTTCATCCCGCCGGCCGGATCGCCGCACCCGCTCACCGGGGTCGCGTTGCCCGTGGTGATGGGCCACGAGTTCGCGGGGGTGGTGTCCGCGGTCGGGCCGGGCGTCACCGGCATCGCCGAAGGCGACCGCGTCGCCGTCGAGCCGTACCACGTGTGCGGCAAGTGCGCCGCCTGCCAGGCGGGGCGCTACAACATCTGCCGCAACCTCGGCTTCATCGGCCTGTCCGGCGACGAGGGCGGCTTCGCCGAGCGGTGTGTGGTCGACCAGCGGTGGATCCACCAGCTCGGCGACCTGCCCACCGACATCGGCGCCCTGGTCGAACCACTGGCCGTGGGCTACCACGCGGTGCGGTTGTCCGGGATCCCCGAGGGCGGCACCGCTGCGGTGTACGGCGCGGGCCCGATCGGTCTCGTCACCGCCGCCGCGCTCAAGGCCCGCGGCGCCGGCCGGGTGATCGTGGTGGAACCGGCCGCCGCCCGGAAGGCGAAGGCCGGACCCGCCGGCGCGGACGTCATCATCGACCCGACGGCCGACGACGCGACCGAGGCGATCCGGGACCTGACCGACGGCGCGGGCGCCGACGTGGCGTTCGAATGCGCCGGCATCGACGCGGTCCTGGCGTCGGCGATCTCGTCGGTGCGCCCCGGCGGGACCGTGGTCAACGTCGCGATCTGGGGCCACGTGCCGCGGGTGGCGGTCAACGACCTGGTGATGAGCGAGATCAACCTGGTCGGCTCGCTGGCCTACTGCGGCGACCACGCCGGCACCATCGCGCTGCTGCGTGAGGGCAAGGTCGACGCGTCGCGGTTCATCACCGGCCGGATCACCCTCGACGACCTCGTCGACGGCGGGTTCCGGGAGCTGATCGACAACAAGGAGGACAACGTCAAGATCCTCGTCTCACCCCGGGAGCAGCTCGCCTGACGTGGCGGGCGGAAACCGTTTCGCGCGTGGGCGGGTGCGGGCGTAGCTTGGAGCTTCGTCGCAGCCTGCGGGAGCCGTCATGGATCGCTCCACCACCGCGCGTGCGGAGAAGCTCGACCGCGAGGTCGTCGTCACCGGGCTCGTCGTCGTGTGCGGGTTCATCATGGTCGTGTTCGACACGACGATCGTCAACGTCGCGCTGGAGACCGTGAGCCGCCAGCTCGGCGGGAACCTGTCCACGGCCCAGTGGATCGTCACCGGGTACCTGCTTGCGGTGGGCCTGGTCATCCCGCTCACCGGGTGGGCCGTGGACCGGTTCGGCACCAAACCGGTGTGGATCGTGTCGGTGGTGTTGTTCGCGGCGGGTTCGGCGCTGTGCGCGAGCGCGTGGTCGATCGAGAGCCTGATCGCGTTCCGCATCGTGCAGGGCCTCGGCGGCGGGATGCTCCTGCCGAGCGGGCAGACGATCATCACGCGGGCCGCCGGGCCGGCGCGGCTGGGGCGCGCGATGGCGATCCTCGGGGTGCCGATGCTGCTCGGGCCGGTCTTCGGCCCGGTGCTCGGCGGTCTGCTGGTCGAGTACGCCAGCTGGCACTGGATCTTCCTGGTCAACGTGCCGGTGGCGGCGTGCGCGGTCGCGCTGGCGGTGTGGAAGCTGCCCGGCGGCGGCGAGGCCGAGCACCCCGGCCGGATCGACGTGCGTGGGCTCGTCCTGCTGTCCGGGAGCCTCGTCGTGCTGCTCTACGGCCTGTCGCGGGCCAGCTCGCAGGGCGGTTTCGGGCAGTGGAGCGTGCTCGCCTGGCTCCTCGCCGGTGGCGCCGGCCTCGCGTTGTACGTGTGGCACAGCCTTGCCCGGGGACCGGCCTCGCTGATCGACGTGCGGCTGTTCACCGACCGGTACTTCACCGCAGGCACGGTGACGATCTTCCTCGTGGCGGTCGCGCTGTTCGGCGGGCTGCTCCTGCTGCCGCTGTACTACCAGACCGCGCGAGGTGAAGGCGCCCTGGCCGCGGGCCTGCTGATAGCGCCGCAAGGACTCGGCGCGATGGTGGCGATGCCGCTCGCCGGACGGCTGACCGACCGGATCGGGGCGGGCTACGTCGTGCCGGTGGGCATCGTGCTCGCGCTGCTGGGCACCGCGCCGCTGGGCCTGCTCGGGACCAGCACGTCGTACGGGTGGCTGAGCGCGGTGCTGTTCGTGCGCGGCCTGGGGCTGGGGTCGGTGATGATGCCGACGTTCGCCGCCGCGTACGCGCAGCTCGACAGGCGCGCCGTGTCCCGCGCCGCGCCCACGCTCTCGGCGATCCAGCAGATCGGGGCTTCGCTGGGCAGCGCGCTGCTGGTGACCGCGCTGACCCAGCACCTCACCGGCGAACTCGCCGCGCGCGGCATCCCCGCGGTCGGCGCCGGGGCGAACCAGATCACCTCGATGCCACCCGCCGCGAGGGCGACGGTGGCCCCCATCCTGGCCGAGTCGTTCGGTTTCGCGTTCTGGGTGGCGTTCGCCATGACGGCGGTGCTGATCGTCCCGGCGCTCCTACTCCCCCGCCACCCCGGGCGAAGCTGAACCACCACCGCGAAACCCGTTGGCAACAAAGGCCTCGTTCCGAAACGAGCCGGTGTTCCGGATGCAACGCCCCCGACATCGCAGGCCGGTGAACTACTCCCATCGCCGCAGATGGGGAGGAAACCCGTGCCGGAGATTGTCTTTCGCGTTCGTTGGCCGGACGCCTCCGTTCAGCAATGCTACTCGCCCTCCACGGTCGTGGAGGAGTTCTTCGTTCCCGGGGACAGCTATCCCGTCGCCGAGTTCGTCGACCGCAGCCGCACTGCGCTGACCCAGGCCTCGGAGCGCGTGCGCCGCATCTACGGGTTCGGCTGTGCTCAGGCGGCGGCCCAGCTGGCCGACATCGAGGCCCGCGCGAAGTCGTTCGAGGACGGCCGGGTCGTCGAGGGGTTCGAGCGATGAACGGCCACCACACCGTCGTCGTGGTCGGCGCCGGCCAGGCCGGCCTGTCGATGAGCCACTGCCTGTCCGCCCGCGGCATCGACCACGTCGTGCTGGAACGCGACACCGCGGGCCACGAGTGGGCCGACCGCCGCTGGGACTCCTTCTGCCTGGTCACCCCCAACTGGCAGTGCCGCCTGCCCGGGTTCCCCTACCCCGGCGACGATCCCGACGGGTTCATGGTGCGCGACGAGATCGTCGCCTACCTGCGCGCCTACCGGGACGCCTTCGACTTCCCGCTCATCGAAGGGATCGAGGCGACCCGGCTGCGCCGCACCGCCCACGGGTTCCAGGTGTCCACATCAGAGGGTGACCTCACCGCCGACCACGTCGTGCTCGCCACCGGCCCCTACCAGGTGCCGCTGATCCCGCGGATGGCCGAACGGCTGCCCGGGCACCTGGTGCAGGTCCACTCCGCGGACTACCGCAATCCCGGACAACTACCCCCGGGCGACGTGCTCGTCGTCGGCACCGGCCAGTCCGGCTGCCAGATCGCCGAAGACCTGCACCTGGCCGGCCGCCGCGTGCACCTCGCTGTGGGCAGCGCGCCACGCGTCGCCCGCCGCTACCGGGGCCGCGACGTCGTCGCCTGGCTGGACGACATGGGCTACTACCGGCGCGGCATCGACGAGTTCGCCGACGCCGACGCCGTCCGGTTCCGCGCCAACCACTACGTCACCGGCCGCGACGGCGGACGCGACATCGACCTGCGCGCCTTCGCCCGAGACGGCATGCAACTCTACGGCCGGCTCACCGGCATCGACGGCGGGCGCCTGACCTTCGCCCAGGATCTCCAGAAGAACCTCGACGCCGCCGACGCCGTCTCCGAAGGCATCAAGGACTCCATCGACGCCTGGATCACCGCCCGCGGCATCGACGCGCCACACGAGGACCGGTACGTCCCGGTGTGGCAGCCGGACACCGAACCGTCCGAACTGGACCTCCACGCCAGGGGCATCACCTCCGTGGTGTGGAGCACCGGGTTCGGCCGCGACCACCGCTGGATCGAGGTGCCGGTGTTCGACGGCCGCGGCTACCCGACCCACGAACGCGGCGTCACCAGCTGCCCCGGCCTGTACTTCATCGGCCTGCCCTGGCAGCACACCTGGGGCTCCGGCCGGTTCTGCGGCGTCGCCGACGACGCCGAGTACCTGGCCGCGCACATCGCCTCCACGCACCGCCGCACCGACGGGCTGCACTGGATCGCGGGCACCCCGGACAGCACCTACCCGGCCGACGAGTACTGGACCGCTCCCCGGACGGTGGCCTGATGCCGGTCAACGACGCGCACCGCCACCTCGGCGTGCTGCCCGCCTACCCGTTCTACGGCGGCCCCGCCGTCCACCCCGACCTCGGCGCCCGTGCCACCATCGACGAGCTGATCGCCGACCTCGACGCCGAAGGCACCGAACGCGCGCTGGTCATCCCCAACTACGGGGTGCCGGACCCAAAAATCGCGTTCTCCTTCAACGAACTCTGCGTCGAGGCGGCCCAGCGCGACGACCGGATCCGCGCCGGCCTGTGGGTCTCCCCGCTGGAACGCGACGCCGAACGCACCGCGAAGGCGCTGAACCTGGCCGCCGAACCCGGTGTCCGGGCGCTGAAGCTGAGCTTCCTGCTCGGCGGCCGCCCCACCGACCCGGCCTGCCGCCCCGGCCTGGACCGGATCTTCGCCACCGCCCGCGAGCACGACCTGGTCGTCCACGTGCACACCTCCCCCGGCGCGGCCTCCGACATCGACGAGGTCGGCACGCTGGTCGAGCACTACGGCGACGACGTCAAGGTGCACCTGGTGCACTTCGGCGGCGGCATGAGCGGCCACATCAAGCTCGTGGGCAGCCGGTTCTTCGACTGGATCGCGGCGGGCAAACAGGTCTACACCGACCTGTCCTGGGCGATCGGCTTCGCGCCGCGCTGGCTGGCCGCCGAGGTCGACCGCCGCGGCATCGGCGGCGACCGCATCCTCTTTGCCAGCGACGAGCCGTGGGGCGACCAGGCCGGCGAGTACGCCCGGCTGGCCGCCGCGGCCGGCGACGGCGAGCTCGCGGAACTGGTGTTCCGCGGCACCTTCGACAAGCTCTACGGGTGATCCGCACCCGTGGCAACCCCCGCAACAACAAGGAGAATCATCGTGTCCGAGCTGACCGAGACCGAGCAGCAGAGCCTCAACGAGATCCCGCACCCGTCGCTGCCGGAGGGCTCCAGCATCTACGGCGGCACCAAGGTGTTCCCGGACTACCAGGCCGAACCCGGCCAGTCGTACTTCACGCTCGTGCACGGCATCGCGCACGAGTCGTCGGTGAGTTTCGTGGCGATCCTGCAGGCCACCCGCGCGCTGCGCAAGGGCTTCGAATCCGCCATCTACTTCTACGGCCCCGGCTCGATGAACGCCATGGCCACCCGCGGTTTCCCCACCACGGGCAACTCCGCCTTCCCCGGTGAGCACAACATCAACGACCAGCTCAAGACGTTCATCAAGGAGGGCGGCAAGGTCTACTGCTGCCGCTTCGGGCTGTCCCTGCACGGGCTGCGGGAGGAGGACCTGATCGAGGGCGTCATCCCGACGCACCCGCTGGACGTGCAGGACGCGCTCATCCACTACGCCCGCAAGGGGGCGATCATCAACTCGACCTACATGTGGTGACCCCGGGCTGACGGAAGAGGAGGCAGTGCGCGTGAAGACCGACAACCTGGACGCCCGGACCGAACTCGCGGTGCGCGGGGTGCGCTGGGACGCGCCCGTGCGGCGCAGCAAGGGCGCCGGCCCGAGCGACGACGGGCACCTCGTCGTCGACGGTGCGAACGCGGCGCTGCCGCTGAACCCGGACAGCCCCTACACCCTGCGCGACGGCCGTGTCTACCAGGGACGGATCGACCTCGGGCTGACCGTGGAACCGGTGTCCCGCCCGAAGTTCTACGACCTGGAGACCGCGGACGGCGTGCCGTACCGCAAGATCGCGCTGCTGCACGGGCGGGACGTGCTCGCCACGACCGTCGTGCAGACGTGCATCCGCTACGCCGAGGACCAGCGGTGCCGGTTCTGCACCATCGAGGAATCGCTCAAGGCCGGGGACACCGTCGCGGCGAAGACCCCGGCGCAGCTGGCCGAGGTCGCCGAGGCCGCGGTCCGGCTCGACGGGGTGCGGCAGATGGTGATGACCACCGGCACCACGGCGGGCCCGGACCGCGGCGCCCGGCACCTCGTCCGCTGCGTCAAGGCGGTGCTCGACGCGGTGCCGGGGCTGCCGGTGCAGGTGCAGATCGAGCCGCCGGGCGAGCTGTCGGTGATCGCCGACCTGCGTGCGGCGGGCGCGACGTCGATCGGCATCCACGTCGAGTCGCTGGACGACGAGGTCCGGCGGCGGTGGATGCCCGGCAAGGGCTCGGTGCCGCTGGCCGAGTACGAGGCCGCGTGGGACGAAGCGGTGCGGGTGTTCGGCCGCAACAAGGTCTCCACGTACCTGCTGATCGGGCTCGGCGAGGATCCGGACGAGCTGGTAAGCGGCGCGGCTCGGCTGATCGAACGGGGCGTGTACCCGTTCGTGGTGCCGATGCGGCCGATGGCCGGCACCCTCGCGCGGCGGGACGGCGTGTCCGGGCCGCCCGCGTCGCTGGTGCGCGACGTGAGCGAGCGGGTCGCGAAGTTGTTGCTGGAGGCGGACATGCGCGGCGCGGACCAGGAAGCCGGCTGCGCGGCCTGCGGGGCGTGTGGCGTGCTGAGCGCGGCGGGAGCCTGACGTGATGCCCGACGTGCTGGCCCTGCTGGGCGATTCGGCGACCCTGGCCCGGCGTCCCGCCTTCCACATCAAACCGGCCGACGCGGTCGCGGTGCGCGCCTACCACGCCTTGCGCACCGAGGTGTTCGTGCACGAGCAGGGTTTGTTCGACTCGCACGACCGGGACGAGCGGGACGACGACCCGCGCACCGTCGTCCTCGTCGCCCGCGACCGGGAGGGCACGGTCATCGGCGGTGTCCGGCTCGGCCCGGCCACCGCCGAGGACATCGGCTGGTGGCTGGGCGGGCGGCTGGTGGTGCACCCCACGTGCCGGGGCCGCGTGGGCCCGGCACTGGTGCGAGCCGCCTGTGCGCACGCCGAGAACGCCGGGGTGCTGCGGTTCGAGGCCACGGTGCAGGCCCGCAACGAGAGCCTGTTCGCCCGGCTGGGCTGGGACCGGGTGCGCCCGGTGACGGTCGCGGACACCCCGCACGTGCTGATGCGGTACCCGATCGGCCGCATCGCCGCGCTGGCCAGGGCGACCAAGAGCGACCTCGGGCCGCTGCTGTCCGGGCTGACCGGCGTGCCCGGTTTCGTCGGCGACGACGGGGTTCCGGTGCCCGGCAGCGACGTGGTGGCGGCGTGCGACGCGATCCTGCCGTCCATGGTGGAGCGCGACCCGGACTGGGCCGGCTGGTGCTCGGTCCTGGTCAACGTCAACGACCTCGCCGCGATGGGCGCGGAACCGGTCGGGCTGCTGGATGCCCTCGGCGCGCGTGACGCGTCGTTCGCCAGCCGCGTGCTCGGCGGGCTGCGCCGGGCGAGCCAGGCCTACGGCGTGCCCGTGCTCGGCGGGCACACGCAACTCGGCGTGCCCGCCTCGCTCGCCGTGACCGCATTGGGCCGCACGGAATCCCCGGTGCCCGGTGGCGGCGGAAAACCTGGCCAGCGGGTGCGGCTCACCGCCGACCTCGGCGGGCGGTGGCGGCCCGGCTACGCCGGACGGCAATGGGATTCCACGACCTCCCGGCGCACACCGGAACTGCGGGCCATGCTGACCGCCGTCGCCCGGGCACGGCCCGCGGCGGCGAAGGACGTGTCGATGGCCGGCATCGCCGGAACGCTCGGGATGCTCGCCGAGGCCAGCGGCTGCGGCGCCGTGCTCGACGTGGCCGCCGTGCCCCGGCCCCGCGGCGCGAGCACCGGCGACTGGCTCACCTGCTTCCCCGGCTTCGCGATGCTCACCACCGGGTCGGCAGAGCTCGACGCCGGACCGGCGGTGAGCGCCGAATGCGGTGAGCTGGTGGCCGGGCGCGGCGTCGCGCTGCGCTGGCCGGACGGAGAACAGACCCAGGCCATCGCGGCCGGGGTGACCGGATTGGGGACCTCATGAGCACCCTGCGGATGGCCGCGGTCGCGGCGCCGTTCGACCGCGACCTGGAATGCGACTTCGACCGCATCGCCGCCCTGATCGCCACCGCCCGCGCGGACGGCGTCGGCCTGCTCGCCCTGCCCGAGGCCTGCCTCGGCGGCTACCTGGCCAACCTCGACGGCGACGCCGACGGGCCACCACCCCTCGACCTCGACGGTCCGGAGATCAAGCGGCTGGCCGCGCTCGCCGGCGACATGGTGGTCACCGCCGGCTACTGCGAACACGCCGGAGGACGGCTCTACAACAGCGTCGTCTGCGTGACCGGCGACGGCGTGCTGGGCAACCACCGCAAGGTGCACCAGCCGCTGTCGGAGGACGCCACCTACCGCGCGGGCGACGGGTTCGCCGCGTTCGACACGCCGGTCGGGCGGCTGGGCATGCTCATCTGCTACGACAAGGCGTTCCCCGAGTCCGCGCGCAGCCTCGCCCTCGACGGCGCCGAGATCGGCGTGTGCGTCTCGGCGTGGCCGGGCAGCCGCACCAACCCCGCCGCGGACCTCGCGCAGGACCGGTGGAAACGCCGCTTCGACCTGTTCGACCAGGCGCGGGCGCTGGAGAACCAGATCGTGTGGCTGTCGGCCAACCAGTCCGGCGCGTTCGGCGACCTGCGGTTCGTCGCCAGCGCGAAGGTCGTCGACCCGGGCGGCGAGATCCTGGCCGGCACCGGCGTCGCCGAGGGCATCGCGGTCGCCGAACTCGACGTGCCGCAGGCGCTGGAAACGGCGCGCCGGTCCATGGGGCACCTGCGGGACCGGCGGCCGGCGGCCTACCCGGCGCTGGCCACCGGCGAGGAGGAACTCGCCGCGGCGCGATACTGACGCGATGGGGACCATCCGCATCGGAGCCGTGGCCGCGCACTTCGGCCGCGACCTCGACTTCGACCTGCAGCGCATCGCCACGCTCATCGAGCACGCCCGCTCCTCGGGGGTGGCGCTGCTGGTGCTGCCGGACGCCGCGCTCGGCGGGTACCTCGCCGACCTGCGGCACCCCGACCCCGGCGCGCTGCCGCCCGCGCTCGCCCCGGACGATGTGCACCTGCGCAAGATCGCCGCGCTCGCCGCGGACATGGTGGTGTGCGTCGGATATTGCGAGGCCGACGGCGAGCAGCGCTACAACGCGGCGGTGTGCGTGACCGGCGACGGCGTGCTCGGCAGGCACCGCAAGGTGCACCAGCCGCCCGGCGAGGTCGCCGCCTACTCGGCAGGCACCTCCTTCGCCGCGTTCGACTCGCCGGTGGGGCGGCTGGGCATGCTCATCGACTACGACAAGACGTTCCCGGAATCGGCGCGCAGTCTCGCGCTCGACGGCGCCGAGATCCTGGCCTGCCTGTCGGCGTGGCCCACCAGCATCACCAACCGCGCGCCGCGCATGTCGCAGGACCGGCAGGCCCGGTTGTTCGACCTCTACGACCAGGCGCGCGCGGCGGAGAACCAGGTGGTGCTGGCCTCGTCCAACCAGACCGGCGCGATGGGCGGAATGCGTTTTCTGGGCCAGGCCAAGGTGGTCGGGCCGGGCGGTGACATCCTGGCCCGCACCTGGAGCAAGGCCGGCATCGCGATCGCCGAGGTCGACGTCGCCGGTGAGGTCGCCACCGCGCGGCGGGTGCTGCACCACCTGGCCGAGCGCAAACCCGACGCGTACTGGAGCCGCACGTGAGGATCGCCCTGCTCAGCTACTCGACGAAGCCGCGCGGCGGGGTCGTGCACACGCTGGCCCTGGCCGAGGCGCTGGCCGCCGAGGGCGCGGAGGTGACCGTGTGGTCGCTGGGCCGCGGTGGGGACAGCGGGTTCTTCCGCCCGGTCGACCCGGCGGTGACAGTGCGGATCGTGCCGTTCCCGGAGGTCGAAGGTGAGGGCGTGGGGCCGCGGATCCTGCGTTCGATCGAGGTGCTGCGGGCCGCGTTCGACCCGGGCGGCTACGACATCGTGCACGCCCAGGACTGCATCAGCGCCAACGCGGTCGAGCGGGTCGTGCGCACGGTGCACCACATCGACCACTTCACCACGCCCGAGCTGGCCGCCTGCCACGAACGCGCGATCCGCCGCCCGTATGCGCACGTCTGCGTGTCCGCCGCGGTGGCCGGGGAGCTGCGCGAGGGCTGGGGTGTCGAGGCGACGGTGATCCCGAACGGCGTCGACTACGAGCGGTTCGCCACCGCCGAGCCGGATCCGGCATGGTCGGGCCGGTTTGTGTTGTCGGTGGGCGGGATCGAGCCGCGCAAGGGTTCGCTGGATCTGCTGGAGGCCTACGCCCTGCTGCGTGAGACTGACCCGGACGTGCGGCTGGTGATCGCGGGCGGCGAGACGCTGTTCGACTACCGCGACTACCGGACGGCTTGGGAGAAGCGGGCTGCCGAGCTGGGTGTGGAGCCGGTGGTGCTGGGCCCGGTCGCCCACGAGTCGCTGCCGTCCCTGGTCGCGGCGGCGGACGTGTTCGCCTTCCCCTCGACCAAGGAGGGCTTCGGCCTCGCCGCGATGGAGGCGCTGGCCGCCGGGGTCCCGGTGGTCACCCGCGAACTCCCCGTGCTGCGTGAGGTGTTCGACGGCGCCGCCCGGTTCGCCTCCGGCCCCGCCGGGCTGGCCGACCAGATGCGAGCCGCGCTGGCTGACCCCGGCCGGCTGCGGGAACCCGGCCGCAGGCTGGCCACGTCCTACGACTGGGGCGCCGCGGCGCGGGCGCACCTGGCGCTGTACCGGGGGCTGCTGGCGGAGTGAGGCCGTTTCCAGGCGGCCGACGAGCGGTTACAGTCTTCGGCATGTCCGGCGCAGTGCTCGTCGCCGTCGACGGGAATGCGGACGTACTCGGGGATGTCGAGCGGGAGCTGCGGGAGCGCTACGCCCGGCACTACCGGATCGTGTGCCTGTCCTCCCCGCACGAGGCGCTCACCGTTCTCGAAGAGCTCGCCGGCGCGGGTGACGAGGTCGCGCTCGTCCTCGCCGGCCAGTGGCTGCCCGGGATGACCGGCAGCGAGCTGCTGGACCGCACCCGCCGCCTCCACCCCCACGCGAAACGCGGGCTGCTGATCGCGTGGGGCGACTGGGGCGACCGCGAAACCGGCGAGGCGATCTACACCTCGATCGCCCGCGGGCTCATCGACCACTACGTCCTGCGGCCGATGGCCACCCCGGACGAGGCGTTCCACCAGGCGATCTCGAGTTCGCTGCTGGACTGGGCCGAGTCACGGCGGACCTCGCCCTACACCATCCACGTCATCGGGGAGAGCTGGTCCGGCCGGGCCTACGAGCTGCGCCAGACCCTCGGCCGCTGCGCGATCCCGCACTCGTTCTGCCTGGCCGACTCCGACGAGGGCCGCGCACGCCTGGCCACGGTGGGCGACGGGATCCGGCTGCCGGTCGTCCTCTTCCCCGACGGCACGGTCCTCACCGACCCGAGCAACACCGAGCTGGCGCTGGCGTCGGGCTCGCCGGTGAGCCCCGAGCGGATGGAGTTCGACCTGGTCATCGTGGGCGCCGGGCCGGCCGGGCTGTCCGCGGCCGTGTACGGCGCGTCGGAGGGGTTCAGCACGCTGGTCGTCGACGAGGGCGGGCTCGGCGGCCAGGCGACCTCCAGCTCGCTGATCCGCAACTACCTCGGGTTCCCCCGCGGGGTCAGCGGCCGACGCCTCGCCCAGCAGGCCTACGACCAGGCGTGGGTCTTCGGCGCGAAGTTCGCCTTCATGCGGCAGGCGCTCGGCCTGGAGCGCGCGGACGGCGAGGTGGTCGTCACCCTGTCCGGCGACGCCCGTGTGCGGACCCGCGCGGTCCTCCTGGCCACCGGCGCGAGCTACCACCAGCTCGGGTTGCCGGCGCTGGAAGCCCTCAGCGGCGCCGGGGTCTTCTACGGCCCGCCGTCGTCCGAAGCGCCCGCCATGACCGGCCGCGACGTGTACGTGCTCGGTGGCGGCAACTCGGCCGGCCAGGCCGCGCTGTACCTCGCCCGCTACGCCCGCAGCGTCACGCTCGTGGTCCGCGCCTCGTCGCTGGACGCCGGGATGTCGCAGTACCTGACGCGCGAGATCGCGGCGACCCCCGGGCTGGAAGTCCGCACCGGAACCGAGATCGTGGGCGGCGGCGGTGACGGGCGGCTGGACCACCTCGTGCTCCGCGACCGCGCGACCGGCGGCGAGGAGACCACCGGCGCGGACGGGCTGTTCATCATGATCGGCGCCCGGCCGCACACCCGCTGGCTGCCACCCGAGCTCGACCGGGACGACCAGGGTTTCGTCCTCACCGGATCCGACCTCCGCGACGGCACCTGGCCACTGCGGCGCAACCCGCTGCTCCTCGAAACGAGCATGCCCGGCGTCTTCGCCGCCGGCGACGTCCGGCACGGATCGGTGAAACGCGTGGCCTCGGCCGTTGGCGAAGGCTCGGTGGCGATCCAGCTACTGCACCGGCTGTTCGCGGCGAACGCCCAGCAACCCCGCGGACGCGCGAAGGAGGCACGCCCCGCACCGGCGAGCTAGCGCTTGCCCGTGGCGGCGAGCGCCGCCGCCACGAACGAGGCCACGAGCTGACGGCGGTCCAGCTCGGCCCAGGCCAGGACGATCTCGCTGGCGGGGGCGTCGACGACCGGGACGCACACGATTCCCGGCGGCACGGGTTCGACCAGCGAGCGCGGAAGCACCGCGATCGTGCGGCCGAGCGCGATCATCTGGATCATCTGGGGCACGTCCACCAGCTCCGGCCCCGTCCCGCCGCCGGGCACGCCTTTCCACCGCGGCACCGTTTCGTGCTCGAGGTCGGCCAGCCGCACCTCCTCCCGCGCGGCCAGCCGGTGATCGGCGGGGAGGATCGCAACGCGGTCCTCGACGTGGAGCGCCTCGTACGCCAGCCCCGTGAGATCGTCGAACGGCGCGTACAGCAGTGCCAGGTCGGCCCGGCCGTCGCGCACGTAGTCCGCGCGGTCGGTGGCACCACCGAAGAGGATGTCGACCCGGCGTGCGTCGGGCAGCTGGGCGTAAGCGGTGAGAATGCCCGACAGCAGGTTCGCGTCGCCGCCGGGTTTGATCACGAGCCGCAGGTGCGCGTCGGCGTCACCAGCCTGTCGCGCCTGCTGCACCGCGACGCTCATCGCGTTCAGCGCGTGGCGGCCGTGGTACAGCAGGGCCTCGCCCGCCGGCGTTAGCGAGACGCGCCTGCTCGAACGCACGAACAGCTGCACCCCCAGCCGCTCCTCGACGCGCCGGATCGCTTTCGACAGCGCCGGCTGGGCGATCGACAGGCGCACCGCCGCACGGCCGAAATGCAGCTCCTCCGCGACGGCGACGAAGTAGGCCAGTTCGCGCGTCTCGACCTCGATCATGCCTCCAGGTTATCGCCGGATGGCGAACCGGTCTTGGACTCAGCACGGCTGTCGTTGCTTGAATCGGTTCGTGCTCAACCACACCATGATTGTCTCCTTCGACCAGCCAATCCCCGACGCCGAACTGGATCAATACCTGAAGGACATCGAAAACCAGATGCTGGGCTCCGGCCGCGTCGAGACCTTCGCGGCCCGGCGCCACATCCGCGTGCCCGCCGACGACCACAGTCCCGTCTTCGTCGCCAGCGCGATCATCCAGCTCGGAGTCGCCGACGTCGACGCGCTCAACGCGGTCTTCACGGTGCCCGGCACCGAGGAGCTCATCCAGCGCTGGCAGTCGCGGCATCCCTACCAGGTCGTATGGACCAACCACGAGGCCCTGTCGCCCTGTCAGTCGACGACGGCCGACGGGCCTGATCGGTGGCAAGGTGTACGGCCGGCTCATCCTGCCGCGAGACAACCCAGCAGGCGCGACGTCGACGCGTGAAGCCCTGTCGGATGGCGTCCAGGGGTGCCCCGGACCGGCTGGCCCGGGGCACCCACACTCCGCGACCCGCTGTCACCCATCCTCGCCGGGCTTCGTGGAAACCGGCACGCCGCAACCCGCGCCCGCACCCGGGCTTTCGACAGGGCTGTCCAACGCGGACAGGGACATACCCTTCGTCTCCCGGGTCGTGACCACCGCGATGGTCGAGATGATCGCGGCGACCGCCAAGTACAGCGCGATCGGGATCGACGAACCGAAGCTCTTGAGCAACGTCGCGGTGATGAACGGCGCCAGGGAGCCCGCGAAGATCGACGTCGTCTGGTAGCCGAGTGACACGCCGGCGTAGCGCATCCGCGTCGGGAACAGCTCGGCCATCATCGCCGGCTGCGGCGCGTACATCAGGCCGTGCACGGCGACCCCCAGCACCAGCGCCAGCACGATCAGTACCGGGGATCCGGTGTCCATCAGCGGGAACCCGGCGAAACCCCACCCGATCATGGCGACCGAACCGGCGAGGAACACCGGACGGCGGCCCCACCGGTCCGCGAGATGGCCGAACAACGGAACCAGCACCATGTGCGCGAGGTGCGCGAACACCAGCAGCAACAGGATGTCGGTCGTGCTGCTGCCCACCCGCAGCGCCAGGTAAGTGATCGAGAACGTCACCACCACCTGGTACAGGATGTTCTCACCGACCCGCGCGCCCATCGCCACGAGGACACCGCGCGGGTACTGCCGCACCACCTCGATGATCGAAGTCCGCTCGTTCTCCCGCGCCTGCGCCTTCTCCAGCGACTCCAGGAAGATCGGAGCCTCCTCCACCTGCGTGCGGATGTAGTAACCGATCAGCACGATGACCGCCGAGGCCCAGAACGCGGTGCGCCAGCCCCAGGACAGGAACTGCTCCGGTGAGAGCACTCCCGACAGCCCGAGCAGGACCACTGTCGCGACCAGGTTGCCGATCGGCAGCCCCGCCTGGGGCCAGCTGGACCAGAACGCCCGGCTGCGGTCCGGGCTGTGCTCCCCCACCAGCAACACCGCGCCACCCCACTCGCCGCCGAGGGCGAAGCCCTGTACGAACCGCAGGAGCACCAGGATCATCGGCGCCCAGTACCCGATGGAAGCGAAGGCGGGAACACAGCCGATCGCGAACGTCGCCGCCCCGACCAGCAACAGGCTCAGCTGCAGGAGCTTCTTCCTGCCGAGACGGTCACCGAAGTGCCCGAAGACGATCCCGCCGAGCGGGCGGGCTACGAAGCCCACCGCGTAGACGAGCAATGCGTTGATCACACCGTCGAGCGGCTCGTCGGACTGCGGGAAGAACAACGCGCCGAAAACCAGTGCCGAGGACGCCGAATAGAGCAGGAACTCGTACCACTCGGCCACGGTGCCGGCCATCGAGGCCGCCACGACCTTGCGCAGCCCGCTCGGCGGCGGGCTCGCTTGCTGTGCTCGCATGGGTGACTCCTTTGTCGATGAGGAACTGCACAACCGGTTGTGCAGCGCGGATGAAACGGTCGGCGCGCGGCACCGTCCGTGGACGGGCGGTCAGAAGTAGTGTGGCGGGTCAGCGACCGCGGAAGTGAGGCGGTCGCTTGTGGACGAACGCCGCGATCCCTTCCCTGCCGTCCGACGACTCGAACAGAGCGGACAGCTTCGCCCTCTCCAGCTGGAAACCCGCGCCGGCCGACGCTTCCGCCGCGGCCGGCACGGCGGCCGTGACCGCCTCGCGGATCGCGGCGACGGCCAGTGGCGCCTGCTCGGCGAGGGTGGTGGCGATCTGGGCCGCCCGGGCCGCGAGTTCGTCCTGGGCGCAGCGGTGGGTGACGATGCCTGCCGCCTCGGCCGCCTCCGCGTCGAGGCGCTCGCCGGACATCACCAGCCACTTGGCGCGGTTGGGTCCGACGTGCCAGGTCAGCCGCTGCGTACCGCCCCACCCCGGGAGCAGCCCGAGGGAGACCTCGGGCAGACCGAACGACGCCTCGTCCGCCGCGACCACGACATCGCAGCTGAGCACGAGTTCGAACCCGCCCCCGAGCGCCAGACCGTTCACCGCCGCCACGACGGGGACCGCACATTTCGCGATCCGGTCGCACAACTCGTTGCACCGCTGAGTGAAGGCGTCGAACGACACGCGGTCCGCGTCGGCGTAGAACGCGATGTCGGCACCGGCGGCGAAGGCCTTGCCCGCGCCGGTCAGCACGATCGCGCGAATGGCGGGATCGCCCTCCAGTTCGGTGAGCGCGTTTTCGAGCGCGTCCACGACAGCGGCGTCGATCGCGTTGTACTTCTCCGGCCGGTTGATCGTGACGACCGCGATGGGCGCGGACCGCTCGACCAGCACCGGGCAGGGCGCCGTGTCAGCCATGCACCGCACCGCCTTCCATCAGGCGGGCGATTTCCCCAGCGGAGTACCCGAGTTCGGTGAGGACCTCCCCGGTGTGCTCCCCGAGCGCCGGGGGCAGGCGGCGGATTCCCGGGCGCTGCCCGCCGTAACGGATCGGGTGGGCGAGGACCTGGACCGGACCTGCCGACGGGTGGTCGAAGGACAGGAACGTCTCGTTGTGGCGCACCTGCGGATCTGCCACCACGTCGTCATAGCTGTTGACCGGGGCGTGCCAGACACCGAACTCGGCGAAGCGCTCGGTCCAGTACCTCGTGCTCTTCCGGGCGAGCAGTTCGGCGATACGCGTGTTGATCTCCTCGCGCATCGCGTACTCGGCGTCGGGTTCGACTCCGCGGAACCACGGTTCCTCCAGCACCTTGCTCAGGGCGTCGGTGCTGGTCAGGGAGATCGTGAGGTGCCCGTCGGCCGTGGCGAACACGCCGTAGGGCGCCTTGTAGAACGGCGAGGAGATCCCGCTGGTGCTCCGCTGCCCGCGGAAGCCGTTCAGGTGGTACGACAACGGTTCGATCTGCAGGTCCAGCGCGGCGTTGAGGAGGTTGCTCTCCACCCTGGTGCCTTCGCCGGTGCGCTCGCGTCCGTGCAGGGCGGCGAGGATGCCCAGTGCGCCGAGCACGGCACCGTGCTGGTCGACCAGCGAGGCGCCCACCGGGGTCGGCGGCCCGGACGCCGGGCCGGTCGCCGACGCGAGCCCGGACAGCGACTGGATGAGCACGTCCTGTCCGGGGCGATCCTTGTACGGGCCGTCGGACCCGTAACCCGACAGCGAGCAGTAGACCAGCCGGGGGTTGGTCCGGCGCAGCTCTTCGTAGCCGAGCCCCAGCCGGTCCATCACCCCTGGGCGGAAACTCTCGATGAGCACGTCGGCGCTGTCGATCAGCCGGCGCAGCACCGCTTTCCCTTCGTCGTTCTTCAGGTCGACAGCCATGCTGCGCACGTTGCGGTTGCCGAGCAAGAAGAACACCGACACACCCTCGACGTAGGCGTCCGGGCCGGACCAGCCGCGCTCGAAGGCACCCTGCGGCGGTTCCACCTTCACGACGTCCGCGCCGAGGTCGGCCAGGATCTGCGTCGCCGAAGGGCCTTGCAGGAAATGGGTGAAACTGACGATCTTGATTCCGGAAAGCATTGTCGCCCTCGTCCTGTCAACGAGGAGCCTCAGCCGACGCGCATCGGCAAGGGATCGCGGTTGTGGGCAGGGGCAGCTGCGAAGCGATCCCGGGGCTCCGAACGGGAAAGTCCGGGCTCGAGTGAAGTGCCACAGTGGACACTGCCGACGATGGTAAGCGGTGGCCGCCTCCCGGTCAAGGGACCGGCCGCGTCGACTCCCGGACGATCAGCTCCGGCGCCGGCTCCTCGACCACGACATCGCCGAGTCGTTGTCCCGCAAGGTGGTCGAGCAGCATTCCACACGCGCGGCGCCCCAGGGCGCGCAGCGGCATCCGCACGGTGGTGAGGGCGGGCGCCCAGGTTTCGGCGACCCAGGTGTCGTTGATCGCGACGACCGACAGGTCCTCGGGCACCCGGACACCCAGGCGGCTCAGCGCCGACAACGCCCCGATTCCGGCGTTGACACTCGAGACCACCAGCGCGGTCGGCCGCGTCTTCCGCTGCATCATCCTGGTGACGGCCGCGGCGCCACCAGGAGCCTCCCAGCCGGAGCGCTCGACCCACGACGGACGCACCCGGAGTCCCGCCGCGCGCATGGTCTCGGTGAAACCGTGGTGACGACGGACGGCAGTGTCGTGGTCGGCCACACCGGCGAGGTGACCGATGTGTTCGTGACCGAGGTCGATCAGGTGCCGGGTCGCCGTCGCGGCCCCGCGGACGTCATCGAGAACGACCGAGCCCGCGCGCCCGGCCAGCATGGAGTTGATCAGCACCACCGGCGGATCCCCGGCGAGCACCTCACGCAGGCGCTGGTCGTCGAAATCCTCACGCCGTTGCAGGAGAACCCCGTCCACCCGGCCTTCGGCGACCAGCCGGCGCAACTGGTCGCGGCCGGCCGGCGGCGGGTCGATCTGACCCAGCAGCACCGACATGCCCGCCTCGCCCGCCCGGTCCTGCACGCCCGCCAGCATCTCGGCGAACACGGCGTTGTTCACGTCCGGGACGATCAGGCCCACGGCGCCCGACTTGGCGAACCGCAACGCCCGCGACCGGTGATTGGGCACGTACTGGAGCTCCTCGGCGACCGCGCGCACCCGACGGCGGGTCTCCTCGCTCATCCGGGTCCTGAAGTCGCCCGTCAGAGCACGCGAAGCCACCGCCTTGGACACCCCCGCCGCCTCGGCGACCTCCCGCAACGTGGCCATGGGCTGGAGCATATCGCGATCGGACACCAGCGGCACAACCGGTTGCGCGAAATGCACAACCGGTTGTGCACGGGCGTCCGCCGTGTTTTACTGCCTCCGGGTTCGAGTGAGCACCATCGATGTCAGCGAGGCCACCGATCCGGCGGGCAGCCGGTCGCCCTGGCCTCGCCCACGGAAGCCAGGAAAGGCTGATCGGCCATGAACTAGGAACGCCGCGTGAGCACTGGGGTCATGCGCTGCGGCTGGGGCCGTCGCTCCCAGCCGAGTGCGTGTTGCGGGGAGGTGCCACCGAACGCCAGGGCACTCCCCCTGCCGGGGGGCGCGCACCTGCGCCGACCGTCCCGGGGCCCGGAGACGGTCACGACGCTCGCTGAGGTCCGCGATCCGCCGCCCGCCCGGCGGGAGTGATCCGCACCTGTGGCGGCAGCTTCGTCCACACCAGATCCGCTGGATCGGCGGCCATCACCCCGGGAGCCTTCGCGACCAGGATGTGGGCGGCCATCGGGGCGAAGTCACCGCGGAAGTGGACGGAGCTCTTGACCACGACGATCCGCTGGCGCTCGGGCTCGATCCCGACCATCCGGAACAGGTTGCGGTCGAACACCTGCGTCCGTCCGGTCGTGACGCCGATCCGCACGGAACCGTGGCGCAAGCACGCCGAGGGGCCGAGGTCGACGACGTTGCCGTGCATCATCGGGCCGTCGAAGCGGCAGCGGCCGTCCGACAGGTGCTCCACCGTGAACCGGCCGTGCACGGGGCTGTCACCGGGCACGGCCGGTTCCCCGCCGAGCGGCACGGTGATCGTCGCGCCGACCCCGGCCGCGTGAGCGGCGGCGGCCACCTCCGGGTCGGTGAACAGGCCGATCGCCGCGGGGCCGGTGTCCGCGGCGAGCAACGCCTTGAGCAGCCCGGTGGTCCGCGCGGTCCCGCCAGCCCCGGGGTTGTCCTGGGTGTCGGCGATGACGACCGGCCCGTCGGTGCTGAGCCGGATCGCCTCGGCGACCGCCTGCCGGGCGTCGGGCAGCGCGATCGCCCAGTCCGCTTCGCGGCTGGTGACGTGCTCGTGGACCCGGTCGACCTCCTCGGCCACCCCGTCGCCGCCGTAGCCGAACACCACCGGACCGCAATCGGGGATGTCCGCGGCGGGAAACCCCGCGGCGAAGGACATTCCCTCCGCCAGTCCACGGTAGACGGTTGAGGCCGGCTCCAGATCGGTGCAGCCGGCGTTGATCGGGATGAGGAACGGCACCCGCCGCCACACCGGCCGGAGTTCCTCACCGGCGATCCGCCGCGCGAGCAGCCCCGCCGCGCGAGCACCGGTCTCCGCCATGTCGACGTGCGGGTAGGTGCGGTAGGCGACCAGCGCGTCTGCCGAGGCGAACATCTCCCCGGACAGGTTCGCGTGCAGGTCCAGGCTCGCCACGACGGGCACGTCGTCGCCGACGACCGCGCGCAGCCGGCGCAACAGCTCACCCTCACCGTCGTCGTGGTGCTCGGTGACCATCGCGCCGTGCAGATCCAGGTACACCGCGTCCGGCCGGGCAGCGCGGGCCGCGCCGAGGATCTCCCCGGTGATGCGCTCGTAGGCGTCGGCGGTCACCGGCCCGGACGGCGACGCGGCCGCCCAGATCACCGGCAGCACGGTCACGTCCCGCATCGCGCGCAGGAAACCGCCGATCGGCAGGTTCACGTTCGCCAGCCGCAGCACGTCCTCGCCACGGCACAGAGCCGGGAACCCCTCCCCGTTTTGAAAGTTGGCGTAACCGGCGGGAGTGTCGGCGAACGTGTTGGTCTCGTGCTGGAAACCAGCGGCCAGGATCTTCATCGTGCCTCGTTCCGCAGTGTGGTGAACAGGATGAGCAGCCCCCCGGCCAGCAACAGGGCGACCATTGACAGCAGACCCGCCTCAGTGCTCCCGGTGGCCTGTTTGACGTAACCGATCAACGTGGGGCTGAAGAAGCCGCCGAGCAGCCCGATGCTGTTGATCAGGGCGATGCCGCCCGCCGCGGCGGTGCCGGTCAGGTACGCCGACGGGATCGCCCAGAAAACCGTGTACGAGCCCCACATCGCGGCCGTGGCGATGACCATCGCGAGCATCGAGACCGCGAACGACTGGGCGGTGAGCGCGGCCACCGCCAGCCCGGCGGCGGAGACCAGCGCCGGGACCGCGCTGTGCAGGCGGCGTTCCCCGCGGCGGTCCGAGCGGCGGGACAGCCAGAACATCGCGACCAGCGAGCACGCATACGGCACCGCAGTCCAGAGTCCGATCTCGACGGTACTGGCGAGGCCGTTCTCCCGCAGGATGGTCGGCAGCCAGAAGCTCACCGCGTACAGGCCGCTGATCAGGCAGAAGTAGCCGACGGCCAGAGCGTAGACCTTCGGATCGGTGAGCACCCGCCGGAAACTGTGGTGGCGCGTGGTTTCGGGCCCTGTCACGGCCGCGGCGATCCGGGCCTTCTCGGCCGGGGTGAGCCAGCGGGCTTCGGCGGGCCCGTCGGGCAGCACCTTCCACACCACGAACGCCAGGACCACGCACGGCAGGCCCTCGACGAGGAACATCCACTGCCACCCGGCGAGCCCGAACCCGCCGTCGAACGCGGTGATCACGAGCGACGACAGCGGCCCGCCGATCATCGAACCGAGCGGCCCCGGGATCATCAGCACCGACATCGCCGCCGCCATCCGCGCCGGCGGGTACCAGTAGGTCAGGTAGAAGATGATCCCAGGCGCGAACCCGGCCTCGAACACGCCGAGCAGGAACCGCAGCACGTAGAAGCTGGTGCTGTCGTGCACGAACAGCATCGAGGCCGAGGTCAGGCCCCACAGCAGCATGATGCGGAACACCGTCTTGCGGGTGCCGATCCGCTGCAGCAGCAGGTTGCTCGGCACCTCGAAGAGCACGTAGCCGAGGAAGAAGATTCCGGCCGCCAGTCCGTAGACCGACTCGCTGATCCCGACGTCGGTGGTCATCTGCAGCTTGGCGAAGCCGATGTTCACGCGGTCGAGGTAGGCGAAGACGTAGCACACCACGAGCAACGGCAGGATCCGGCGGCCGACCTTGCGGTACAGCGCGTCCGGGACGACTTTGCCGGAGATGTCGACCATGGTCACTCCCTGGTCCGGTGATTTCCGATTACACTCCAGAAGAACCCGGAGTTCCTCGGAAAATCGACGGATACTGACGGTGGAGGCGCGCCGGACGATGGATAGTGACACCCAGCTGCTGAACGAGACCGATCTGGCGCTGGTGGACGCGCTCCAGGTCAACCCGCGGGCCAGCTGGACGAGCCTCGCCGAAGCGCTGGACCTCGCGCCGGTCACGCTGGCGCGGCGCTGGCAGCACCTGCTGGAGTCCGGCTCGGCCTGGGTCACGGTGGCGCTGAGCAACAGCGCGATGCGCGGCGCGCTGCTGGAACTGACGTGCCGTCCGGGGACGGCGGAGCGCGTCGCACTGGCTCTCGCCGAGCTGCCGAACGTGTCGACCGTCGGAGTCACCACCGGCGAGTTCGGGGTGTTCGCGCTGGTGCTGGCACCGACCCTGCCCGCCATCGCCGAGGTTCTGGTGCGCACGTTGCCCATGCCGCCGGACGTCGTGAACGCCCGCTCGTACGTCTACAGTGGACTTTTCGGCGGGGTGGTGTGGCGGCTCGGCGTGATGAACCGCGCCCAGACCGAGCTGGTCCGCGAGCCCGCCGGGCCGGCACCGGAGCAGATCCGTCCGTTCGGCCCGGCCGACCGCGCGCTCTTCCTCGCGCTGGGGCACGACGGGCGGCGCCCGTACACGGAGCTGGCCGCGGAGCTGGGCACGTCGCCGCAGGCGGTCAAGCGCCGGCTCGACCGCCTGCGGCGGCACGGCGACATCACGTTCCGGTGCGACGTCGCCCGCCCGCTCGCGGGGTGGGAGTCCATGGCACTGCTGTGGCTGGCGGTGCCGGACCTTCACGTGCGCGAGACGGGCCGCAGGCTGGGCGCCTGGCCCGAGACCCGGCACTGCGCCGCGGTCCCCGGTCCGGCGAATCTCTCCCTGATCGTGAGCCTGCGGTCTCTGGACCACCTCGGAAAGCTGCTCACCCGGATCGCGGTGGACTGCCCCGAGGCGGCCGTGGTGGACCGCAGGATCGTGCTGCGGCAGGTCAAGGTGCACGGCCGGATCGTCGACGAGCTGGGCCGCAGCACCCGCGTCGTCCCCGTCGATCCCTGGGCTACCCCGTCGTGACCGTCGGGCGCGTGCCGGCGGACTCGATGTCGCGGCGCCGGGTTTCGGGGCCCACGGCGAGCGCGACGAGGGTGAGCACCGTCAGCACCCCCAGGTACACCGCGACCGGCCACCAGTGGCCGGACCAGGCGAGCAGCGCGGTCGCGATCAGCGGCAGGAACCCGCCCGCCAGCACCGAACCGATCTCGCGGGCGAACGCGAATCCGGCGAGCCTGGTCCTGGTCTCGAACAGCTCCGCGAACCACGCCGCCTGCGGCGCCAGCATCGCCGGGTAGCAGATGCCGAGTCCCACCACGAACCCGACGACGACGGCCACCGGCTCGCGGGTTTCCAGCAGGAGGAAGAACGGCACGGTCCACAGCGCCGACGCGACCGCGCCGGCCGCGTAGACGGGCCGCCGTCCCCACCGGTCGGACAGCCAGGCGAACAGCGGCACCCCACCCACCTGGACGGCCGAGGCGATGATCACCGCGGTCAGCCCGAGCGAGTCGGACAGGCCCAGCTGCTTGGTCAGGAACGCGACCGCGAACACGGGGAACAGGTAGGCGAAGCCGTTCTCGGCGAACCGGGCACCGATGACGACCAGGAAGCTCTTCGGCTGGTACCGCAGCGCGGCGAACAGTCCCGTCTTGGTCTCCTCGGCCTGCTTCGCGTTCCTGAACGCGGGAGTCTCGTCCACGCCGCTGCGGATGAAGTAGCCGATCGCGAGCATGACGATCCCCAGCAGGAACGGCACTCGCCAGCCCCACTGGCGGAACTGTTCGTCGGGCAGCAGCAGGAACAGCTGGTAGATCCCGGTCGCGAGCAGGGTGGCGAGCGCGAACCCGGCCGGGGCCCACGCACCGGCCAGCCCGCGTCGCCGCTGGTCGCCGTGCTCGACCGACAGCACGACGGCACCGGCGTACTCGCCTCCGGCGCCGAAGCCCTGCACGAGCCGCAACAGGATCAGCAGGACCGGCGCCCACGCGCCGATCTGGTCGTAGGTGGGCAGCACACCGATCAGCGCGGTCGCGACGCCCATCAGCACGATCGTCAGCACCAGCATCGTCTTGCGGCCGAGCCGGTCGCCGAGATTGCCCAGCACAATGCCGCCCAGCGGCCGGACCAGGAATCCGACGGCGTAGGTGGCGAACGTGGCCAGTGTGCCCGCGACCGGGCTGATCGCGGGAAAGAACAGCTTGTTCAGGATCAGCGCGGCGGCCGTGCCGTAGATCAGGAAGTCGTACCACTCGAGCGTGGTGCCGACGAGGGCGGCGATCCCGGCTCTGCGGGCGTGCCGTCGGGATTCGGTCATGAAAGGCAGCTCCTTCGGTGGCCGGGGAAAGGTCAGTGGCGGGCGGGACGGCGCAGGACCGCGCCCCGCTGGATCGGGCCGACGAGTGCCGCGTACTGGCCGAGCCAGCCGCGTTCGCTGCCGGGATCACCGGCGGTGACGGGTTTCCCGTCGCGTATCGGCTCCGCGTCGATCAGCCGTGCGTCGAGGTCGATCGAGATGGCGTCCCCGTCCTGCACTCCGGCGAGCGGCCCGCCGTCGGCGGCTTCGGGCATCACCTGTCCCACGACGAGCCCGTGGTTGAGCCCGGACAGTTCGCCGTCGGTCACCACGGCCACCTGGCCGCCGAGGCCGGCGCCGTTGAGCGCGGCCACGAAGCTCGCGGCGAACACCGTGCCCGGGCCGCCCCTCGGGCCCATCCCGCGCAGCACGATCACGTGTCCCGGCTCGATCTCTCCCTGGCCGAGCGCGGCGATGGCCTCGTCCTCACCCGCGAAGACCCTGGCCGGCCCGCGGAACTGCCGCCGTGCCGCGCCCACCCCGGCGACCTTGACGATTGCACCGTCCGGCGCCAGCGATCCACGCAGGATCAGCAGGCCCGGCTCGTCGGCCACGGGTTCGTCCAACGGGTGCACCACGTCGCCGTCCGGTCCGGCCACGTCGGCGATCAGCTCGGCCACGGTGCTGCCGGACACCGTCAGCGCGCCGGTGTGCAGCCTCGGTGCCAGCGCACGCAGTACGGTGCGGACCCCGCCGACCCGGTCGAGGTCCCACACCTGATGTGTCCCGTTGGGACGGATGGCGGCGAGTTGTTTCGCGCCGCGGCCCTTCTCCTCGAACAACGCGACGACGTCGAGGTCGAGGTCGGCTTCCGCGGCCACGGCGGTGAGGTGCCGGATGCAGTTGACCGAGCCGCCCAGCGCCAGCGCCACCTCCACCGCGTTCTCGATGGCGTCGCGTGTGAGCACCTGGCGGGCGGTGAGTCCTTCCCGGACCAGCTCGACGGCGCGCCGCCCCGCGGCCGCGGCGCGTTCGAGCATCGCCGGGGAGTTCGCACGGGTGGGCGCGGAACCCGGCATCGTCATGCCCAGGGCCTCGGCGAGCACGTGCATCGTGTTCGCCGTCGCCAGTCCCGCGCACACGCCGGGCCCTTCGATCGCCTGGTCGGCCATCTCGCCGAGGTCGTCCACGCTCAGCTTCCCGGAGGCGACCGCACCCACCGATTCGTACACCGAGTCGATGTCCACCGAACAGCCGGAGAACGTCCCTCCGCGCTGGTAGCCACCGATGACGACCACCGAGGGCAGGTCGAGCCGCGCGGCGGCCATCAAGTGGGCCGGGGTCGTCTTGTCGCAGCTCGACAACAACACCATGCCGTCGAGCTGCGCACCCTCGACGGCGGCTTCGACGTCGTTGACGATCAGGTCGCGGGTCGGCATCAGGTAGCGCGCTTTGCGGCCCGCGCTGGTGACGAAATCGGACGGCGCGGTCGTCCGGATCTCCAGCGGCAGCCCACCCGCCTCGCGGACGGCGCCGGCGACCACTCCCGCCACGTCGTCGAGGTGCGCGAAGCACACCGACAACTTCGAGGAGGTGTTGACGATCGCGATCTTGGGCTTGCGCTGGTCCTCGGCGCTGATGCCCATCGCGCTCCACTGCGCGCGGCGCACGGCCCACCGGGTGGTGCCGGGCTCGAAGTTGCTCCGCAGCTGTTCCATGGTGTTTCTCCAGTCAGGAAAGGGAAAGGGCGCTTCCGCCGGCGGCCATCACCGACCGGATCTCGCGGCCGTCGAGCCCGCGGTAGGGCAGGCCCTTGTCCAGCGACATCACGGTCGCCACCGCGGCCGCGTGGCCGTATTCGAAGCACTGCGCGGTGACCCGCGCCGACGCGAGTGCCTCGTGCTCGGCGCTGAGGCAGCGGCCCGCGACGATGACGCCCTCGCCGCGTTCGGGCACGAGCGCGCCGTAGGGCACCTCGTAGTAGTCGTCCAGCAACCAGGTCAGTTTGGGCCGGTCACCGGCGTGCAGCTCGATCGGCCACGGCACCCGGCAGATCCCGTCCTCGCGCTTGCGTGCCGCGAGGACGTCGTCGTTGGACAACCGCTCGATCCCGGCGATCGTGCGGGTCTGCCGGATCCCGGCCTCGACCCCCGTGTCCACGACGAACGCGTTCTCGCAACCGGGGATCCGATCGATCAGGAACCGCGCGTACGACCGGACCTGCCGCCGGCCCAGTATTTCGGCTTCGGTGAAGTCCGCGGGGTCGATCACGTTGAGCATCCGGCCGTCGCGGCCGGCCAGCCGGGTCGCGTTGACCAGCAGCTCGCCGGGCCTGGGAGTGGTGAAGATCCAGATCTTCTGCCGCGGCAGGTCCAGCCCGGCGCCTCGCGCCCGGAGGATCTCCTCGGTCACGTAGGGCGGGCAGATGGTGTCCTCGCCGTAGAACTCCAGGAACCGCTCGACATCGACGTTGCCGAGGCGGAAGAACATGGTCGGGTTCTGGATCGCGCCGTTGTCGCCGAAGGTGTAGCGGTGCCCGGCGCGGGCGACCACAGCCGCGTCACCCGATGCGTCGATCGTCCTGGCAGCGAGCACCACGGCCCGGCCGGCGTTCGACTCGATCACCACCCCGCGGTGGGTGTCGCCGTCAAGGACGACGGCGGCGACGGCCGTGTGGTAGAGCACCGTGACGCCCGCGCCTTCGAGGAGGTCGTCCGCGACCTCGCGCCACACGAGCGGATCGTGCGCGACGGTCCAGGTCTTGCCGTAGACCTGCGGCGCCGTGAGGCCGCCCCGGGCGGCCAGCTCCCCGCGGAACCGCTCGGTGAACCCCGCGACGACCTGCCTCGGCTCCCGGTCGGCATCCGAGGCCAGGTACATGCCGCAGATCGTGCCGGACATCCCGGCGACCGCCGCGCCGCCGGCGAAGCCGTACTTCTCCACGACGAGCACCGACTTACCCGCCTCGGCCGCGACCACCGCCGCCGCGACCCCGGCCGCACCTGCCCCGACGACAAGCACGTCGACCTCGGCCAGCACTTCGAGTCCCCGGTCGGCCGCTCCACCGGTCAGCGACCAGCGCGATATATTGGTCATGTACCGGTTGTACATCGCCGGTCGCGGTATTGTCCAGGCCCAGCGGTGGAACGAGGAGGAGGCGCCCGTGGCGAACAAGGCCGACCAGGCCTACGACGTGCTGGAACGCATGATCACGTTCCAGGAACTACCGCCTGGTTCGCTGCTGTCGGAGGCCCGCCTGATGGAACGCACCGGGCTCGGCCGCACGCCGGTGCGCGAGGCGCTGCAACGGCTCGCACGCGAGCGCATGGTGGAGATCCACCCTAGCCAGGGCGTGTTCGTCGCCCCGACGTCGATCGAGGCGCAACTCAAGGTGCTCGAACTACGCCGTTCCATGGAGGAGCTCGCGGTGCGCCTCGCCGCCCACCGGGCCACGACGGAGCAGCGTGAGCGCATCCTGGCACTCGCCGAGGTGCTCAGCGAGTTCGACGGCGACGATCCCAGACGATTCGGGGAGCTGCTCAAGTCGACCCACACCCTGATCGTCGAGGCCGCGCACAACGAGTACCTGTCGGTGGCGATGGCCCCGCTGCAGGGGCTCTCACGCCGGTTCTGGTTCGCCCACCTGCGAAACCCGAAGGCGGAACTGGCCGAAGCGGCCGACCTCCACGGGGACATTCTCCGCGCCATCTGCCACGGCGATCAGGCCAAGGCCTCCGAAGCCTCCCTCAGGCTGAACGACTACCTGACCGACTTCACCTACCGGACCCTGCGGGACCAGTGAGTGGTTCCGTCGTGCAGCGCTGTGTGTGTCCGCGCTCAGCGCGCCGGACTGAGCGCGCAGCACAGTGGCGGAAGCTCACTCCACGACCGCGGCGACGAGTTCGATCTCCACCGGCTGGCCTCCTGGCAGCGAACTGGCGCCGACAGCCGTACGAGCGCTTCTCGGCACGCACCGGGCCTCGCTCGACGGCATCGCCCTGAAAGCGGGGGTGAGCAACGCCACGCTCTACCGGACCTTCCCGACGCGGGACGACCTGCTCGCCGCCGTCATGCAGACCAGCATCGAGGAGGCCGTGGCCGAATCCGGCGAACTGGCCCGCACCGCCTCCCCGCGCGAGGCTCTCGCCGAATGGCTGGCGCGGCTGACCTGGCAACTGCGCATCTGGCACGACCTGCACTCGTCGTCACGCTGTCCTGGGGTGTCGACCGCTTCGGCGACGACGAGCAGGCCGCACGCAAGCGAGACCGGGTCGCCACCGCAGGCGTCTGCACCTAGGCCGTGTCTGACAATGTCTTTGTCCAGGTGATGACGTCGTGGATGAGGATGGCGGCGCGGTAGAGCGTGGCCAACTTGTCGTAGCGGGTG
>NZ_JBEXTX010000102.1:8730-28838 GCF_040614175.1 Amycolatopsis sp. NPDC006131 | reverse complement strand
GTCGCCGAGCAGCCGTGTCAAGGCGGGAAAGCGTGCCTTGACACGGCTGGTCGGCGACTAAAAATCAGCTGTGGATCGGGGGCGGGGGAGGTCTGGTTGGGGTAGTCGGCTGCTTTGCGTTGCCGGGTGGCGGTTGCTGGAGACAGAAGACAGGGGCGGGCCTCGCTTTCGCGTCGGCCCGGTCCTGCTTTTTGGTCAGGAGGGGGCTAGTGCCTCTTCCTCTGCGTTGGCGACCGGCGTCCTGCCGGGGATGCGCGTCGGGTGGTTGATGGGTACTCCGGCGGTCTCCGGCATCAGCATGATGGGCACGATGGCGATCGCGGCGGCGGCCATCAGGTAGAACGCCGGGATCGCCGTGTTGCCGGTGCCGTCGATCAGTGCGGTGATCACCAGCGGCGCCGTGCTGCCGAACGCCGCGGTGGACGTCGAATAACCGATGGCGAAGCCGCTGTACCGGTTGCGGGTGGGGAACATCGCGGGCAGCGCCGAGCCGATCGTGCCGAGCATCAGCACCAGCAGCACCGAAAGCATCGCCATGCCCGCCACCGCACCGAGCACCGAACGGGTCTCCAGCAGGGCGATCGCCGGCCAGCTCACCACCAGGAAACCGATCGCGGCCGTCAGCAACAGCGGCTTGCGGCCCACCCGGTCCGACAACGCTCCCACCGCGTTGATGACGAACAGCATCCCGATCATGAGCCCGAGCGGGATCAGCAGCGACGCCGTGTCGCCGAGTTCGAGCACCTCCGTCAAATACGTCGGCATGTAGGCGATCAGCGTGTACATCGCCACGTTGAGCAGGATCACGAACCCGATCAGGTTGAGCAGCTGCGGCCACATCTTGGTGAACGTCTCCTTCAACGGCACCCGCGACGTGGCGCCGGCCCGTTCCGCCTTCTCGAACGCGGGCGTGTCGGCCAGCTTCGTGCGCAGGTACCAGCCGACCAGCCCGAGCGGACCCGCCACGAGGAACGGGATGCGCCAGCCCCAGCTGTTCAGCGCCGCTTCGGACAGTCCCAACTGGACGGCCGTGGCGAGCAGCGCGCCCGCGACGTTGCCGATCAGCGTGCCGAACTCCAGGAACGAACCGTAGAACCCGCGCCGCTTGTCCGGCGCGTACTCGGCGATGAACGTCGCCGCCCCACCGTATTCGCCGCCGGTCGAGAACCCCTGCGCCAGCCTGGCCAGCAGCAACAGGATCGGCGCCGCCACCCCGATCGTCTGGTAGTTCGGGATCAGCCCGATCACGAACGTCGCGGCCGACATCATGATGATCGTGAACGACAGCACGCGACGACGGCCGAACCGGTCGCCCAGCGGGCCCAGGATGATGCCGCCGAACGGCCGCAGCACGAACGGGATCGCGATCCCGGCGAAGACCAGCAGCAACCGGGCGGTCTCGTCGGCGTCCGGGAAGAAGTTCAGGCCGATGCTCGTCGCGAGGTAGGCGTAGATGCCGTAGTCGAACCATTCCACGGCGTTGCCCATGGCCGCGCCGGCCACGGCACGGCGGACGGTGCGCTCGTCGGGTGGGGCTGCGGAGGTTTCCGTCATGATCGCTGTCCGTTTCATTGTGCGGAAGCAGGGATTCAACAGGTGAAGGATAGGCGCTCAAACCTCCGGATGGGACCTCTTCCGGATGAACTCTGGAAAACAGTTCGGTTTCGCCCTACACTTCGGAAAGATGTTCCGACCACGGGGAAGGGTCAGGTGCCCATGTCCGCGATCCGCCGTGCCGTGGTCTTCGACTGCGACGGCCTGCTGCTGGACACGGCGGCGGCCTGGTACACCGCGTTCCGGACCGGGGCGCAGGCCCTGGAGCTGGAGCTGAGCGACCGGCAGTTCGCCACGCTGGCCGGGGCGTCGGTGGGGGCGGCGGCCGCGCGGATCGCCCTGTGGGCCGGCCAGTCCGGGGAGACCGGCCGGGTCGCGAAGATGCTGGACGAGGCGCTGCGGACAGCGGTGGAACTCCGGCCGCCCGCCGCGCTGCCGGGGGCGCTGGAACTCGTTTCCACGCTGGCCGGGCGGGTTCCGCTGGCGGTGGCGTCGAACGCGCCGGCCGGGGTGCTGACGGAGGTGCTGAGCGGGGCCGGTCTGCGGCCGGCGTTCCGGGCGGTCGTCAGCGCCGACGAGGTGGCGGCGCCCAAACCGGCGCCGGACGTCTACCGGGCCGCCTGCCGAAGACTCGGGGCCGACCCGCGGAGCTCGGTGGCGCTGGAGGACTCAGCAGCAGGCGCGACGGCAGCGCAGGCGGCCGGACTGTCGGTGGTCGTGGTGACGAACAGCGCCTGGCCCGGCCGCACACCGTTGCGCTGGCCGCTTTCGGGCCGGTCGGCGCTCTACGTGACAGCGCTGGACGACCCCGCCGTCCTGCCGCACCTCCTGCACGCGTGATCAGGCGTTGGCGGGCGCGAACGGACCCGTTCCAGCTCGGCCACCACCGGCCCGTGATCGGAGGCCATGGCTGGCGGCGCAGGCAGCCGGACTGGCGGTGGTCGTCGCGACGGACAGTGCGTGGCCCAGCCGCACACCATTGCGCTGGCCGGTTTCCGGCCGGTCGGCGCTCTACGTGACAGCGCTGGACGACCCCGCGGTCCTGCCGCACCTCCTGCACGCGTGATCAGGCGTTGGCGGGCGCGAACGAGTCCGTGAACAGCGCCTGCGCGATCCGCGCGATGAGGGACTCGAGCAGGGTGGCGCCGATCTTGGTGATCACGGCGGCGATGAACTCGGCCATCGGGAACTCCTAGCTTTCCGGGGACACCCAGGCACCGTCGCTTCCGCGGATGAGACGCGGGCAGCACTCGGGTTGCCCGCGGGTGAACTCCCCGTGACCGCTGCGCGCTACGACGAGACCGGCCGCATCCGGTCCAGCTCGGCGACCACCGGCCGGTGGTCGGACGCCGTCGTCGCGACCGCCCGCGCGGAACGGATCCCGAAGTGCGGGGACGCGGTCACGAAGTCGATGCGCTTCACCGGTTCCGCGGCCGGGTAGGTCCCCGCGCGCGGGTCGGCGTCAGCCAAGTCGGTCCACAGTGGAGCGAGTTCGGGTGCGGCGGGTTCGGCGTTGAAGTCGCCGGTGAGGATTTCCGGGCCGGGCAGCCGGTCGAGGACGGCGAGCATGTCGGCGACCTGCGCCTGCCGCACCGACGGATCGGCGCGGTAGTCCAGGTGGGTGGCGTAGACGCGGACCGGCCCGCCGTGCGCGGCGACGGTGACCTCCGCGAAACCCGGCGCGGGGGCTGGGGTGGCGTCCGGGGTGAGCGTCGACAACCGGGTGATCTCGAGGTTCCGCGCGGCGACGATCGGGAAGCGGCTCAGCACGGCGACGCCGTACTGGCGGCGCGGCGCACCGGGGGCGGGCGGGTCGAGGTCGTAGATCGGCGCGAAGAACACGTGCATCTTCAGGGCACGTGCGAGTTCGGTGGCCTCGTCGCGGTACTCGCTGCGCGCGTCCCAGTGGACGTCGACCTCCTGCAGCCCCACGACGTCCGCGTGCAGGTCGCGGATCGCGGCGACGGTGCGGGCGAGGTCGAAGACGCCGTCCTGCCCGGCGCCCGCGTGGATGTTGTAGCTGGCGACGGTGAGCGGCCGGGGCGCCGCGGCAGCCGGAGCCGCGCCGAGGGCCAGAACCGCCGCGATGACCGCCACTGCGAGCCGCATGATGATCACCTTAGCGGCGGAGGCAACCAGGCGGGCGGTTCGCGCGTGGGAGTTGTCGAGGAGGGGGAGCGCGATGGCGGCGCAGGACGTGATGAGCGCGCGGCTTCCCGGCGCGGACCTGGTGGCGGCCGCCGCCGGTGGCGAGACGGGGGCGATCGGGGAACTGGTCGCCGCGGTGACGCCGGTCGTGGTGCGGTACTGCCGGGCGCGGCTGAGCCGGGGCGCGGACGAGGTGGCGCAGGAGGCGTGCCTCGCGATCCTGCACGCGCTGCCCCGCTGGACGGGCTCCTTCCCGGCGCTCGTGTACGAACTGACGGCGCAGACGGTGGCCGGAGCACGCTCCCCCGAGGCCGATTCACCGGTGCTGGCGCTGCCCGGCGTGGAGCGGGAGATCGTGCTGCTGCGCGTGGCGGCGGGTCTGACGGCGGAGGAGACCGCGGCGGCGCTGGGCTTGTCGGTGAACCAGGTGCGCGTGGTGCAGCACCGAGCGCTCAACCGCCTCCGGGCGACGCTCGGGTGAGGCCGCCTCAGTTCGAGGGCGTGCTCGACCGCATGCCGGCCAGCAGGCCGAGGCCCGCCATCACGCCGGCGAGGAAGTACCACGCGTCACCGAGGGCGGCGGACGCGATGATCGCCAGGATGAGGACGCCGCCGGCCGCGGCCCATCCCGTCACGTTCGGCTCCGCCATGGGTTCCACCATCCTCCTCGGTGGCGCGCGCCGCACCACGGAGAGGAGGAATCACCCTCGAAGTGCAACCGGCGGGTGACGTGCCCGGCCCCTGCGTGGGTGGGAGTGAGGGAATGCTCCCCGGGGTGGTGCGCACGGCGGCGGGGTGATGCGGACGGGTAGCGGGCTGCGGCGGCGGGGCGGCGCGCACGGCGGCGGGGCGATGGGGACGGGGTAGCGGGTGGCGGCGGCAGGGCGGTGCGCACGGCGGCGGACCGCGCCGCCGGGAGCGACGGTGAGCGCGGCGAGCTGGCTGCTGCCGAGAGCGGCGGCCCGCAGCGGCGGACGCGGCAAGCTGGCCAGTGGCGAGCGGCGAGTGGCGCCGCAGGGGGCCGCGAGCGCGGCAAGCGCTGCAGACCCAGCAAGGCAGGCCGCAGACGCGGCAGGGCGGTGCGCACGGCGGCGGACCGCGCCGCCGGGAGCGGCGGTGAGCGCGTAGTAGGGCCGCCGGAAGCGGCAGGCGCGGCAAGCTGGCCGGTGGCGAGAGCGGCGGGTGGCACCGCAGGGAGCGGCGGGCGCACCGCAGGGAGCGGCGGGTAGCAGCGCAGGGAGCGGCGGGTGGCACCGCAGGGAGCGGCGAGTGGCACCGCAGGGAGCGGCGGGTAGCAGCGCAGGGAGCGGCGGGCACGCCGCCGGAGGCGGCGAGCGCGGCAGGGCCAGCCGGTAGCGGGCGCGGGTGGCCAGTGCACCGCTCAGCGCGCCCGGCCCCGGCCGAACCGCCCTGGGCCGAGGGCAGTCGAGGCAGCCCTCGCCGGGGCCGGATTCAGCCCGCCATCGAGCGCATCCGCGTCACCTCGTCGCTCTGGGAGGCGATCACGTCGGTGGCCATTTCCTCCACGAAGACGTCCGACCCGGCGCTCAGCACCTCCGTCGCCATGGTGATCGCGCCCTCATGGTGCGCTGTCATCAGCTGCAGGAACATCCGGTCGAACTCGGGACCCGACGCGGCCGCCAGCGCGGCCAGCTGCTCCTCGGTCGCCATCCCCGGCATGGGCCCGTGCGAGCCGTGGTGGCCGGCGTGCTCCCCCGGCACCTCGAGCCCCCGCTGCCGCAGCCACGCCGTCATCGACGTGATCTCCGGCGCCTGCGTCGCGGTGATGCGGGCCGCCAGGCCCTTCACGTCCTCCCGCGCGGCCCGCGCCGGCGCCAGCTCGCCCATCCGGATCGCCTGCTGGTGGTGCATGATCATCCGCTGCGCGTACGACACGTCGGCGTCGTTGTGCCGGTTCGCCGGCACCGCCGAGCCCGCCTCGTCCGCGGGCAGCGTGCGGGCCGGCTCCCCTGGCGCACCGGGCACCACGACCGGCGGCGCCTCCGGCTCGGCTGCGCACGCCGACGCCAGCACCGCCGCGGCCAGCAGCGTTCCCACGACGAACCCCCGCACCCAGGCCTCCTCGCACTCGTCCGTTCCCGCGACCGTACCGCAGGAAAAGCCTACTTTCGGCGCTGTCCTCGCCACCGAGGATCCGGGCATACTTCGTATTTCTTCCGAACGAAAGGGGTTGGCCACGTGGCTCCGGGGACGCAACGCAGACGCCGGCTCTTCGCGCTCGCCGGCGCGATCGCCCTGTCGCTGACCACACTCGGCGCCGCACCGGCGTCGGCCGCTCCCGGCATTCCGGGGGTCGACGAGGTCAGCCAGTCCCGCAACATCCAGCACCTGGCGAACATCCCGAAGCAGGCCCCGTTCGACAACGTGGACGCCTTCGGAACGGACATCGCGTTCACCGACGACCACGCGATCGTCGGCAACTACAACGGCTTCACGATCTACGACATCAAAAAGCCCAGCAAGCCGAAGATCGTCAGCCAGGTCCTCTGCCCCGGCTCGCAGAACGACGTGTCGGTGTCCGGCGACCTGCTGTTCCTGTCCACCGACTCCTCACGCAGCGACAACTCCTGCGCCAGCACGGGCCAGCCCGCCACGAACCAGAACTCGTGGGAGGGCATCAAGATCTTCGACATCAGCGATCTGGCCAACCCGAAGTACGTGGCCGCGGTCGAGACGAAGTGCGGTTCGCACACCCACACGCTGGTGCCGGGCAAGAACGGCAAGGACGTCTACCTCTACGTCTCCTCCTACAGCCCGCGCCCGGAATTCCCGGACTGCCAGCCGCCGCACGACCTGATCTCCGTGGTCAAGGTCCCGGTGCGCAACCCGGCCGCCGCGGCCGTCGTCAACGAGCCGGTGGTCTTCGGCCCGGAGGGCGGCAACCCCGGCATCCCCGGCACCTTCCCGAACCACTACGTCACCGCCACCTCCGGCTGCCACGACATCACCGCCTACCCGGACAAGGACCTGGCGGCGGGCGCGTGCATGGGTGACGGCGTGCTGTTCGACATCTCCGACCGGGAGCACCCGCGGATCATCGAGCAGGTCCAGGACGACACCAACTTCGCGTTCTGGCACTCGGCGACGTTCAACAACGACGGCACCAAGGTCGTCTTCACCGACGAGCTGGGCGGCGGCGGCCAGCCGGCGTGCTCGGCGGGGATCGGTGCGGTCCGCGGCGCGGACGCGATCTACGACATCACCGGCCGCGGCGACGACCGCAGCCTGCGCTTCGCGAGCTACTTCAAGATCCCGCGCGAGCAGGCCGCGACCGAGAACTGCGTGGCGCACAACGGCTCGCTGATCCCGGTCAAGGGCCGCGACATCATGGTGCAGGCCTGGTACCAGGGCGGGATCTCGGTGTGGGACTTCACCGACTCCGCGCACCCGAAGGAGCTGGCGCACTGGGAGCGCGGGCCGCTGTCCACCGAGCAGCTGATCGTCGGCGGGTCGTGGTCGGCCTACTACTACAACGGCCACATCTACTCCTCCGACATCCAGAAGGGGCTGGACGTGTTCGCGCTGCACGACCCGCGCACGGCGAGCGCGAAGTCGGTCCGGATGGACGAGCTGAACGTCCAGACCCAGGGCCGCTACCGCGGGTGATCCACTAGCACAACCGGACGATCGAAGGCAAATCCATCCTGCCGCCGATCACCAGGCGGGACAGCAGTCCCCCAACCCGGTGATCGTCGGCAGGATGGCGCCATGTCCGAAAACACCCCAGACGACGCCATCCTCCCCGAAAAGCCGCGCCGGAAGCGTGGCCCGCTGATCGGCGTCATCCTCGCCGTGGTCGTCGTCCTCGTCGCCGTGGTCCTGATCGTCGTCAACACGACATCGGACTCCGGCACCACCGCCGGTCACACCACCGTGAAGATCGGCGTGACCGACGCCGGCGCCGACTACTGGAAGACCTTCCGGCAGATCGCCGCCGACAACGGCATCGACCTGGAACTGGTCAACTTCTCCGACTACACCCAGGCCAACCCGGCGCTCGCGCAGGGCCAGCTGGACGTGAACCTGTTCCAGCACCTGCTGTTCCTCGCCAACTACAACGTCAGCGCGAACCAGGACCTCACCCCGATCGGCTCGACCTACGTGGTGCCGCTGAGCCTCTACTCGCGCAAGCACGCCACCCTCGCCGACATCCCGGCAGGCGGCCGGATCGCGATCCCGAACGACCCGACCAACCAGGCGCGCGCCCTGCTCGTGCTGCAGTCGGCCGGCCTGATCTCGCTGCGTGGCGGCGGGAACGTGCTGTCCACGCCGGCCGAGATCGACCAGGCCGCCTCCAAGGTGACCGTGACCCCGGTGGACGCCTCGCAGACCGTGGCCGCGCTCCCCTCGGTCGACGGCGCGATCGTCAACAACAACTTCGCCCTGGACGCGAACCTCGACCCGTCGAAGGCGCTGTTCAACGACGACCCGGCGAACCCCTCCGCCGAGCCCTACATCAACACCTTCGTCACCCGCGCGCAGGACAAGGACAACCCGACCTACCTCAAGCTCGCCCAGCTCTACCGCGATCCGCGCGTGGCCGGCGAGGTGAAGGCCGAGTCGAAGAACACCGCCGTGCTGGTCGAGCGCCCGAACACCGACCTGCAGGCGATCCTGGACCGCCTCGAGCAGACCGTGCGGGCCGCGAAGAAGTGAACGCGCTCATCGAGTTCCAGGGCGTCACCAAGCGGTTCGGTGACGTCACGGCCCTGGAAGACGTCGACCTGACCATCGCCGCCGGCGAGGTCTTCGGCATCATCGGCTACTCCGGCGCGGGCAAGAGCACGCTGGTCCGGCTGATCAACGCGCTGGAACCGGTCACCTCCGGCCGGGTCCTCGTCGACGGCGTGGACCTCACCACGCTGCGCGAGCGGGAGCTGCGTGAAGTGCGGGCCGGAATCGGCATGATCTTCCAGCAGTTCAACCTGTTCCGCTCGCGCACGGTGTTCGGCAACGTGGCCTACCCGTTGAAGATCGCCGGGTGGGACAAGGCGCGCCGGAAGGCGCGGGTGGCCGAGCTGCTGAAGTTCGTCGGCATCACCGACAAGGCGTGGCACTACCCGGACCAGCTCTCCGGCGGGCAGAAGCAACGCGTCGGGATCGCCCGCGCGCTGGCGACGAACCCGAAGATCCTGCTCGCCGACGAGTCCACCAGCGCGCTCGACCCGGAGACCACCGGCGAGGTGCTGCGGCTGCTCAAGCGGGTCAACACCGAGCTGGGCGTGACGATCGTGGTGATCACCCACGAGATGGAGGTGGTGCGTGAGATCGCCGACCGGGTCGCGGTGCTGGACTCCGGCCGGGTGATCGAGCAGGGCAGCGTGTTCGAGGTGTTCTCGTCGCCGAAGACGCGCACGGCGCAGCGGTTCGTCGGGTCGGTCGTGCGGGACACCCCGGACGGCGCGGACCTGGACCGCATCCGGGCGCGGCACGGCGGGCGGCTGGTGTCGGCGAAGGTGCACGACGACGGCAGGCTGGGCGCGGTGCTGTCCGACGCGGTCGGCAAGCACAACGTGCGGTTCGAGATCGTCTACGGCGGCATCACCGCGTTGTCCGGCCGGTCGTTCGGCGGTCTGACGCTCGAACTGATCGGCGCCGACGCCGACGTGGACGCCCTGATCGCGGACCTGCGCGCCACCACCGAGATCGAGGAGATCGCGGCATGAGCCTGGACTGGGAGACCCTGGGCCCGGTGTTCTGGGAGGCCATCGCGCAGACGCTGGGCATGGCCGTGGTGACGCTGGTCGTCGGCGGCGCGCTCGGGCTGGTGCTGGGCATCCTGCTCTACACGACGCGCGCGGGCGGGCTGCTGGCTAACCGGTTCGTGTTCACCGTGCTCAACGTGCTGGTGAACATCATCCGGCCGATCCCGTTCATCATCTTCATCACCGCCATCGGGCCGGTGACGATCTTCGTCGTCGGCACCCAACTGGGCACCGCGGCGGCGACGTTCGCGCTGGTGTTCGCGGCGACGTTCGGGATATCCCGGATCGTCGAGCAGAACCTGGTCACCATCGACCCCGGCGTGATCGAGGCGGCGCGGGCGATGGGCGCGAGCCCGCTGCGGATCATCCTCACGCTGCTGGTGCCGGAGGCGCTCGGGCCGCTGGTGCTGGGCTACACGTTCGTGTTCGTCGCGATCGTCGACATGACGGCGGTGGCGGGCGCGGTCGGCGGCGGCGGGCTCGGTGACTTCGCCATCACCTACGGCTACCACCGGTTCGACTGGGTGGTGACGTGGCTGGCGGTGGTGACGATCATCGTGCTGGTGCAGGGCGCGCAGTTCCTCGGCAACTGGCTGGCGCGCAAGGCGCTGCGGCGTTGACGCGCGGGGCGGCGGGGCGGACAGTGGGGCGATGGCGCTGCAGCTGAGCCTTCGTCAGGCGCGTGAGCTGCCCGAACTGCGGTTCGAGCCGACGCGCAAGCGGGTGCGGGCGGTGGCCGGAGGGAAGGTGTTCGCCGATTCCCGCCGGGCGGCCCTGGTGTGGGAGCCGCGGCGGGTGGTGCCGCAGTACGCCTTCCCGGCGGCCGACGTCCACGCCTCGCTCACGCCCGCCCCGCCGTCCGACGTCGAGTGGCACCCGGTGTCGCTCGGGCCCAACACCGGTGTGCTGGACCCGAGCACCGGGTTCGCCGCGCACACCACCGCGGGCGCGCCGCTCACGCTGAGCCTGGACGGGGTGGTCCTGGAGGGCGCCGGGTTCCGGCCGGACGACCCGGATCTGGCGGAGTACGTGATCACCGACTTCGACGCGTTCGACGAGTGGCTCGAAGAGGACGAGCCGATCGTGTCCCACCCGCGCGACCCGTTCCACCGCGTCGACGTGCGGCGCAGCTCGCGGCACGTGCGGGTGGAGGTCGACGGGGTGGCGCTGGCGGACACGAAGGCGCCGCTGCTGGTGTTCGAGACGTCCCTGCCGCCGCGGCTGTACCTGCCACCGTCCGATGTGGACTTCGGCAGGCTGCGCGAGTCGGCCAGGGAGACCACGTGCGCCTACAAGGGGCGGGCGCGGTACTGGTCGGCCGAGGTCGGCGGCCGGACGCACCCGGACCTCGCGTGGGCGTACGAGAAGCCGCTCCCGGACGCCGCGCAGCTCGCCGGGCACGTGGCCTTCTTCGACGAGCACGTGGACGTGATGCTGGACGGGGAGCGGGTGCCGCGGCCGGTCACACCCTGGTCCTGAACCGACAGCCCGATCACCCAGGTGACGCCCAGTCGGCGGCAACCCGGGCGCATGGCGTCGGCGGCACCCGTTGCGCGCCAAGCACCCACCGCACACGCGCCCGGTCCCCGCCCCGAACGCCACCAAGATCGCCCGGTACCTGGCCTTCTCCGACGAGCACGTGGACGTGACGCTGGACGGGGAGCGAGTGCCGCGGCCGGTCACGCCCTGGTCCTGAACCGACAGCCCGATCAGCCGGGTGACGCCCAGTCGGCGGCAACCCGGGCGCATGGCGTCGACGGCAACCGTTGCGCGCCAAGCACCCACCGCACACGCGCCCGGTCCCCGCCCCGAACGCCACCAGACCACCGGGCACGTGGCCTTCTCCGACGAGCACGTGGACGCTGGACGGGGAGCGAGTGCCGCGGCCGGTCACGCCCTGGTCCTGAATCGATAGCCTGACGCCATGCACGATCATCCCGGCTGGCGTCCGGTCACCGGTGGCGAGTCGGGCGCCGCGGTGTTCCGCAGCGCCGACGGCGACCGCTACGCCAAGCACGTGCCGCCCGCGGACGCGCCCGGCCTGCGGCACGAACGCGACCGGATCGCCTGGCTCGCCGGGCAGGGCGTGCCGGGACCACGGGTGCTCGACTGGCACTCCGGCGAGACCGGCGCCTGCCTGGTGACCAGCGCGGTCCCGGGCGTGCCTGCCGACCGGCTGTCCGCCGACGACCTCGGCCGCGCCTGGCCGCACATCGCGGACGCGGTGCGGCGGCTGCACGACCTGCCCGCGGACGACTGCCCGTTCAGCCGCGACCTGGACACGATGGTCGCCGTGGCGCGGGACGTCGTCGCCCGTGGTGCGGTGAACCCGGAATTCCTGCCCGTCGAGCAGCAAAACACCCCGCCGCCGGAACTGCTGGCGCGTCTCGTGCCGCAGGTCGAGCGGCGACGCGCCGAGGAGGCCACCGACACCGTGGTTTGCCACGGCGACCTCTGCCTGCCCAACATCGTCGTCGACCCCGAGACCCACGAGGTCACGGGCTTCGTCGATCTAGGGCGCCTCGGCCGGGCCGACCGCCACGCCGACCTCGCGCTGCTGCTGGCCAACGCCAGGGAGACCTGGCCGGACGAGGAACGGGCGAGGGCCGCGGACGCGGAGTTCGCCGAGCGGTACGGCACGGCGCCGGACGCCGGCCGGTTGCGGTTCTACCTCCACCTCGACCCGCTCACCTGGGGCTGACCTGCTCCGCCCAGAAGCGCGTCACCAGGTCGTGGAACTCCGCGGCCCGCTCGGTCTGCGGCATGTGCCCGGTGTCGGTGAACAGCCGGGTCTGCGCGTGCGGCAACGCGCGCCGGGCGGCGTCGAGGTGCAGGGCGGGCAGGATGAGGTCGCGGTCGCCCCACACGACGAGCGTCGGCAGGGCCCGCGCGGCCACCGCCTCGATCAGCTCGGCCCGCCAGTCCTCCCGCACGCCACGGAAACCGCCGAGCCCGCGCGCCGTCTCCAGCATCACCCGCGCGGCGTGCGGCTGCCGGGCGATCTCCAGCGCGTGCTCGACCCGCTCCCGCGTCGCGAACTTGCGGTCGTGGAACAGCGCCCGCTCGGTCCGCACCGCCCCGGCCACACTGGGGCGTAGGAGCAGCTTGCCCAGCGGCCGCAACGCCAGCAGCCGCAGCGCGATGGTCACCTCGCGGCCGAACCCCGCGCTGTTCACCAGCGCCAGGCTCCGCACCCGCTCCGGCGCGTCGACCGACAACCGCATCGCGACCGCGCCGCCGAGCGAGTTCCCGGCCACGTGCACCGGCCGCGTCTCCCCCACCGCGTCCAGGAAGTCCGCCGCGAACCCGGCCAGCGCGGCGAGCGTGTGCTTGCCCGGCAACGGTTCCGACATCCCGAAGCCGGCGAGGTCGACGCTGTAGGTGCGGTACGAGCCGGCGAGCAGGTCCTGCTGCTCGGACCAGTCCCGCAGGCTCCGGCCGATCCCGTGCAGCAGCAGGACCGGCGGCCCGTCGCCATCGGCCCGGTAGCGGGCCCGCCGCCCGCGCACGTCCACGAAGTCCATGGTCACCGCAACCTGCCCAGCAGCCGGCTGTGCGCGCCGGGCAGCAGCCGCACCAGCAGGTCGAGGATCTTCGCGTCCCGGCCGATCAGCACGCGCGGCTTGCGGTGCTCGATCGCGTCCACGATGACCGCCGCGGCCTTCGCCGGGTCCATCCGCAGCACGCGTTCCCACTGCCGCGTGTCCATCCCGCCGGCCACGCCGCTGCCGACGCGCGCGGACTCCGCGATGCGGGTGCGGATGCCGCCCGGGTGCACCGACGTGACCCCGACCTGGCCGGCCAGCTCGTGCCGGATCGCCTCGGTGAACCCGCGGATCGCGAACTTGCTGGCCGAGTACGCCGACTGGCCGGGCGGCGCGATCAGCCCGAACAGGCTGGACACGTTGGCGATGTGCGAGCCGGGCGCGGCCTTGAGCGCGGGCAGCAGCGCGTGCGTCAGCTGGACCGGGGCGCGGAAGTTGACGTCCACGACCCAGCCGAACTCCTCCAGCGTCACCTCGTCGAACCGGCCGCCCAGCGCGACCCCGGCGTTGTTGATCAGCAACGTCAGCCGCGGGTTCTCGGCCAGCACCCGCTCGGCGGCCGCGGCGGTCTCCTCCGCCGAGGCCAGGTCGGCCACGTGGGTGGAGGCGTCCACGCCCGTCCCCACGGCCTTGGCCACCGCCGCCAGCCGGTCGGCGTCGCGGTCCAGCAGCACCAGGTTCGAGCCCCGCGCGGCCAGCGCGTGCGCCAGCGCCTCGCCGATCCCGCTGGCCGCCCCGGTCACCACGGCCGTGCCGCCGTCGAACACGTAGTCACGCATCAGGCCACCCGCTCCTTCGCCTGCTTGGCGGTGCGGGTGAACCGCATGGCGTCGTCCGTCAGCGACCCGTGCCGCATCAGCAGCACGTCGCGCGGGTAGTTCTGGAACAGCCGCCACGGCGCGGCCGGGCCCTGCTTGGGCAGCTTGTCGATGCTGCGCAGCACGTACCCGGACTTGAGGTCGATGAGCGGCTCGGTCCCGCGGACCGACGGCGGCGGCACCGGGGTGCAGGTGGTGTAGCCGTGCTCGTCGAGGTGGTTGAGCAGGCGGCACACGTACCCGGCGACGAGGTCGGCCTTCAGCGTCCAGGACGCGTTCGTGTAGCCGATGGTGAACGCGTAGTTCGGCACGCCGGAGAGCATCATGCCCTTGTACGCCAGGCGTTCGCCGATCTCCACCGGCTCGCCGTCGACCACCAGGTCCAGCCCGCCGAACGGCAGCAGGTTCAGGCCGGTGGCCGTGACGATGACGTCGGCCTCCAGCACCCGGCCCGAGGACAACCGCACGCCCTCCGGGGTGAACTTCTCGATGGTGTCGGTGACGATGTCGGCCTTGCCGCTGCGGACGGCCTTGAACAGGTCGCCGTCCGGCACGAAGCACACCCGCTGGTCCCACGGGTCGTAGCTGGGGTTGAAGTGCCGGTCCACCTCGAACCCGCTTGGCAGCTGCGCGGACACCGCCTTGCGCAGGAACTTCCGCACGAACGCCGGGGTGCGGCGGCTGAGCTGGAAGAACAGCATGGCGGACAGCACGTTCTTCCACCGCACGATCGGATAGGCCACCTTCGGCGGCAGCACGCCGCGCAGCTTGTCGGCGACCGGATCGGTGCCCGGCAGCGACAGCACGTAGCTGGGCGAGCGCTGCAGCATCGTCACGTGCGCCGCGTCGCCTGCCATCGCGGGCAGCAGCGTCACGGCCGTGGCGCCGCTGCCGATCACGACGACGCGCTTGCCGGTGTAGTCCAGGTCCTCCGGCCAGTGCTGCGGGTGCACGACGGTGCCGACGAACTCCTCCTGGCCGGGGAACTCCGGCGCGTAGCCCTGGTCGTAGCGGTAGTACCCGGAGTTGACGAACAGGAAGTCGCAGGTGATCCGCACCCGTTCGCCGGTGTCGGTGCGCTCGGCCTCGACCGTCCACAGTGCCTGGTCCGACGACCACTCCGCACGCACCACGCGGTGGTGGAACCGGATCCTGCGGTCGATGCCGCGTTTGCGCGCGGTGGTCCGCACGTACTCGCGGATGGACGGGCCGTCCGCGATCGCCTTCGCGTCGGTCCACGGCTCGAACGAGTAGCCGAGCGTGAACATGTCCGAGTCGGAGCGGACGCCCGGGTAGCGGAACAGGTCCCAGGTGCCGCCGATCGCGCCGCGCGACTCGAAGATCGCGTAGGTGCGGCCGGGGCACTCGGCCTGCAGGTGGCTGGCGGCGCCGATCCCGGACAACCCGGCACCGACGATCAGGACGTCGACGTGTTCCAGCGTCATCGCTTCCCCGTTCCTCAGGCGTCTGCCACCGCAACGTACCAACGGCATGTCGACATGGTCAACACCCTGTCGAGAACGCCGACAAAGTGTTGGAGCACCTGATACGGTGAGCGCATGGCCACCGATCCCGCCGTCCGCAACCGCCCGGCCCGCGGCCGCCGCGCGCCCCGGCCCAGCGGTGACGAGCGGGAGCTGGCGATCCTCGCCACCGCCGAGCGGCTGCTGGCGGACCGGCCGCTGAGCGACATCTCGATCGACGACCTCGCGCGTGGCGCGGGCATTTCCCGGCCGACGTTCTACTTCTACTTCCGCTCCAAGGACGCGGTGCTGCTCACGCTGCTGGACCGGGTCACCGAGGAGGCCGACCGGGCGTCCTCGGCGGTGTTCGACCACCCCGCCCCGACCCCCGCGGAGCGCTGGCGGCAGTGCCTGGACGCCATCTACACGACGTTCCGGGCGCACCGCTCGGTCGCGCTCGCCGCCGCGGAGGCCCGCCACACCAACGCCGAGGTGCGGGACCTGTGGGCGGGGATGATGGGGACCTGGGTCAGCCGCACCGCGGAGGCCATCGAGGCCGAGCGGGCGCGCGGCGCGGCCCCGCCCGGACGGCCGGCGCGGGAGCTGGCGATCGCCCTGAACCTGATGAACGAGCGCGTCCTGTACGCCACCTTCGCCGGCGACGAGCCGGCCGTGCTGGAGGCGAACGCGGTCGACGTGCTGCTCGACGTGTGGCTGACCACCATCTACCGCACCACCGAACCGCCGGCCTGACCCGTTTCGGCGGCCCGCGGCCGGGTAGCCCGGGCGCATGGAACGCAAGCACGACGACGCCCGCGACGAGCTGCCCGGCGCCGAGGACTCCTCCCCCGAGGAGCAGGAGGTGCTGCGCGGCGAGCAGGGCACGTCCTCGGGTGACGAGCACGACGATTTCGATCCGCAGCAGGGCCGGTAACTGGCATCCTGGGAGGCGTGGACCGCCTCGCCCGTTTCGAAGCCAACCGCCCGCGCCTGCTCGGCCTGGCCTACCGGCTGCTCGGCGAGGCGTCCGAGGCCGAGGACGTCGTGCAGGAGGCCTACCTGCGGTGGGACGCCGCCGACGGCGTCGAGGTGCCGGAGGCGTGGCTGACGAAGGTCGTCACGAACCTGTGCCTGACCCGGCTCACCTCCGCGCGGGCGCGGCGCGAGCTGTACACCGGGCCGTGGCTGCCGGAGCCGGTGTTCACCGAGCACGGCGAGCTGGGCCCGCTGGAGACCGCCGAGCAGCGCGACTCGCTGTCGATGGGACTGCTCTTCCTGCTGGAACGGCTGACCCCGCCGGAACGCGCGGCGTTCGTGCTGCGGGAGGCGTTCGGCCACAGCCACCGCGAGATCGGTGAGATCCTCGACCTCGACGAATCCCACGTCCGCCAGCTCTACCGCCGCGCGCGGCAGCACGTCGGCGACGGGCGCAAACGCTTCACCGCGACGACCGAGCAGCGCCGCGAGATCGTGGAGCGGTTCCTCGCCGCCACCGTCGACGGCGACCTGGCCGCGCTGGAGCGGATGTTCGCCGACCAGGTCGTGTCCTGGGCGGACGGCGGCGGCAAGGTCAGCGCGGCCCGCCGCCCGATCCTCGGCCGCGACCGCGTCGCCCGGTACGTCGCCGGTCTGCACCGCGACCCGCGTGCGGACCAGATCGAGTTCGCGGTGCGCTCGATCAACGGCTCGCCCGGCCTCGCGATGCACCTGCACGGCGAGCTGTTCGGGGTCGTGCTGCTCGAACCGGGTGAGGACGGCCTGATCGCGCTGCACACGGTCGTCAACCCGGACAAGCTCGCGTACGCCGCGGCCCAGAAGTCAGCGTGAGTAGACGTTGACGTCGCGGCCGAGGCCGAGCGCGGCCGGGTCGCGTCTGCCGGAGGCGGTGAGCACGAAGTCCAGCGCGTCCGCCTCGACTGCGCCTCCCCCGTGGCCGATGTCGACCGGGCCGAAACCGCGCAGTTCCAGGCGTGCGGGTCCCCAGCCCTTCTGACGCAAGGACTCCGCCACCCAGTGCACAGCGGCGGTCAGCCCGCTGCCCCGTTCGGACTCGCGACCCAGCGCGGCGCGGATGTCGTCGCCGTGCACGTAGGCGTCGTACCACAGGGTCAGGACGCCGTTGCCGACCGTCCGGCCCTGCACGTCGCTCGGCTTCGCCCACAGTCGATCGTCGAGTGTGGACAGTGCCGCCCGGAGTTTCCCGTTGGCTTCGCGGAGCATCGCGGCCAGCTCGGCGGGCTCGTGGTGCGCGAGAGCCGCGGCCTGCTCGTCGGGGGTGCGCCTGCCGATGGTGCCCGCCGCGGTGTCGACGGCGTTGCCGACCACGTGCGCGGCGACGTCCCGGACCCGCCACTTCGTGCACCGGGTGGGCGCGTCCCAGCCGTCGGCGGCCGACTCGACGAGCCCGGCGAACAGGTCGTACTGGCCGGTGACGCCCTCGACGACCTGCTGCCGGGTCAGCACGACAGCTCCGCGGCGAGCCTGCGGACCGTTTCGGTGACGACGATCGCGTGGCCGCGGGCGTTGACGTGCAGCCGGTCGGCGCTGTAGATCCCCGCGTCGGCGGAGGCCGGGTGGTCGCCGAGATCGATGTACCAGGCGCCGTAGCGGTCGGCGACGCGGCGGGTCAGCCGCGCGAGCTGAGTCAGGCGCACCCGGAGCCCGTCGCGCCGGTCCTCGTCGGCGACCGGGGACCGGGAGATGTCGAACAGGCCCATGACCACCACGGCGGCGCCGGCCGCGCGCAGGGCGGAGACGATCTCGGAAAGCGTTTCCTCGACCGCGACGGGGTCGAACGAGCGACGCAGCATGTCGTTGCCACCGGCGGCGACCACGGCCAGGTCCGGCCGGAAGTCCAGGGCCGCGGCGAGCTGGGTGTCCCGGACCTGGGCGGCGCGCAGGTCGCGCACGCCGAGGTTGGCGTAGGCCAGGCCGGGCTGCTGTTCGCGCAGCAGGTCGGCGAGCCGGTCGGCCCACGGCGGCGGCGGGTAGCCGTCGACCGGGTCGCCCAGCCCCTCGGCGACGCTGTCGCCCAGCACGGCGAGCCGCCGCCACGGCGCGCCGCGCAGTGATCCGGTGAGCACGTCGGTCGTCATGGTCGCCCCCGTCGTCAAACTTTGTGGACGACCGTACTTTAAGTTTGGGCGCGAGATCGAGTCAAGGAGATATTCGCTGCGGTTTTGCGACGGACGGGTGTCCGGTCAGTTGCGGCGCTGGCTGGGGATCGTCTCGGCGCCGGCCCGGCGGGCCGCGACGACCAGACAGCGCTCGCACGGCATGCCGACTGGGCGGTCCAGCAGGTCCAGCTCGCCGCGGCGGCCCTCGAAGCCGCAGTACGCGACCAGCACGCCGGGCCGCTCTGCGGGCAACGGGAAGACGTGGGCAACGCGCTGGGTCTCGCCCACGGTGCCGGGCCGTGGCCGGGCGAGGACGAACGTTCCGTTCAGTCCCGCCGGCTCGTCGCGCACCCTCACCCATCCGCTCACGGTGAGCCTCCTCTCCGGTGCACCCCGGTGGGTCCACTCCGGATACTCGTGGCGGTGGTTCCCTGGTGCGGGCACACGGCAAACGCCGCGGCCGGGTTTTCACCCGACAGTGCCGGGTTCGTCCACAGTGGGCAGCCGCGCGGCGAGGAGCCCGATCTGCTCCGGCTCGCCCGTGCAGGGCAGCAGCACGAGGTCGTCGGCGCCTGCCTCGGCGAGGCGGGTGATCTCTTTGTGCAGGTGGCCGCGGTCGGTGAGCACGTCCGGCCGCACCTGGTCGGCGTAGGCGGGGCCGTAGTAGTGGGCGATGTAGTCGTCCGCGCGGCGCTCGGCGCCCGGCCCGAAGCAGAAGTACCGCTCGACGACGATCCGCGCTCCCGGCGAGATCGCGCGGACGGCCGCCACGCCTTGTTCGAGGACCGGCAGGCCGAAGGAGGGCGCCACCCAGCCGCCGGACATCGCGGCGGCGCGGGCGAATCCGGCCGGGGTGAGCCCGGCCAGCAGCAGACCTGGACGCCCGTCCGGCAATGCCGGGACCGGCCCGGAGGCGCCGTGCGTCTCGCCGCGCCAGACCGCGCGCATGGCCGCCAGGGTGTCCTCGAACGCGGCACCGCGGCCGGTCATGGGGACTCCGCTGGCCGCGTAGTCCTCCGGCCAGCCGCCCATGCCGAGCCCGACGGTGAGCCGGCCGCCGGAAAGCCGTTCCAGGGAGCCGATCTGCTTGGCGAGGAGCACGGGATTGCGGCGGTAGCCGGCGTTGAGCACGGTGGTCATCAGCTCGATCCGGGTGGTGCGCGCGGCCGCGGCGGCCAACGCGACGAGCGGATCGAGGTTGTCGTAGACGAGCCGGTCGATCACACTCAGCGAGGCGAACCCGAGGCGTTCACACTCCGCGGCCCAGTCCCCGATCGACGTGAAGTCCGCCCCCGGCACAGCGGCGGGAAGCCCGATTCCGATACGCATGCCGTGGACGCTAGGACCCGCGCGGGGCGGCGGTCTTGAACGGAACGGACACTCGCCCTCAGGCGCGCGCCGCGTCGATCGCTCCTCCGAGCGCACTGATCATCACCGGCGCGACCAAGCGGGCACCCTCCGTCACACCCAAGCCGATACGCGGGCCGCGAGGGCGCCCCATCCCGGCGGCGTCGACCAGAACACGCACCCACCCATCAACCCCGCGCCGCATCCAGCACCGGCCCCAGCTCCGCCACCACCGCATCCAACCGCGCCACATCCCCCAGCGCCCACACCATCACAACCGCCCCACCAAACCCACCATCAACCCCGCGCCGCATCCAGCACCGGGCCCAGCTCCGCCACCACCGCATCCAACCGCGCCACATCCCCCAGCGCCCACACCATCACAACCGCC